>JAGPVI010000227.1 GCA_018067115.1 Bizionia sp.
TTTTTAAAATAGAAACGCCTTCACCCAATGTATCCTTAACGTCTTTTAATATAGGTCCCATTATTTGACACGGTCCGCACCACGTCGCAAAAAAATCTACGAGTACGAGTTTGTCTTTATTTATAATCTCTGAAAATGATGCCATAATAGTTTTTTTTATCTGTTAATCCTTAATAAAGATAGTGCGCGTAGCAGTAATCACAAATTAAGGTCGTGATTTTAATAAAATTAGTCTTCGCATTTCAAACATCCTTACAAATTAAAATACTGCTTTTAAATTCTCTTGTCACATAGGGTTGTGAGTGAATTTATCGTTAGTCTAAAAACCATAACTTATCACAAGGATAAGCAACCCTAACTATTACTTAATGAGGCAATTTGTGTCTAATTGCTCCATAAACGAAAGTCCCTAAAAGGGCTCCGAAAATTAATAATAGTACACTTACAAAACCTGTTCCTAAAAGCACAAACATAGGCCCCGGGCAGGCGCCTGCCAATGCCCATCCTAATCCAAATATAATACCACCTAATAAATAACGAGCCACGCTCCTATCTTTTGGAGCTATTTCGATGGTTTCGCCAGAAAAATCTTTGGCTTTTTTATACTTTAAATACTGTACGGCAATAATACCTATAACTACTGCCGACCCAATGACGCCGTACATATGAAAACTTTTAAATTGGAACATTTCGTAAATACGAAACCAAGAGGCCACCTCCGATTTGATAAATAGAATTCCTAAAAGAAACCCAACGGCTAAATATGCTATTACTTTTTTCATCTTAAAAAATTAAAGGAAATAATAAATGAATCATAACTAAACCACCAATAAAAAAACCGACTACAGCGATTAATGATGGAATTTGTAAATTACTTAGTCCGGAAATGGCGTGACCAGAAGTACAGCCACCAGCGTAACGAGAACCGAAACCAACTAAAAACCCTGCAATAAGCAATATCGAAAAGCCTTTAACCGATAGTAATGCGTCTAAACTAAATAACTCGGTAGGTACAAAACTAGTATTCGTACTATTAATACCTAAGGCCTGAAGTTGCACTACGGCCTCTTCATTTATTTGTGGAGCTGTAGGACTTAAAAACTGAAGCGCTACAAAACCACCGGCAATAACCCCAACAACAATCCAAAGATTCCATTGTTGCGATTTCCAGTCGAATCTAAAAAAATCGACAAAGCGACCAGCACCTCCCACAGAACATAAAGTTCTTAAGTTTGACGACATACCAAAGCTTTTACCCATAAAAACAAGTAATAGCATTGTACCAGCAATTAGCGGCCCTGCAACATACCAAGGCCATGAACTGTATAAAAATTCCATATATTTTTGTGTTTATTTAATTATTTTAAAGTTGAAGGACAGACAAAATCCGTAATAGGAATACCTGCTTCTTTAATAGCTCCCATACCACCTGCAACATCTATTAGATTATGAATACCTCTACTTTTTAAAATAGACGAGGCTATTACAGAACGATACCCTCCAGCACAATGCACATAAAACGGTGCCTCTTTTGGGAAGTCACTTAAATGCTCGTTAATAAAATCTAATGGTGTAGATAGTGCACTCTCAATATGTCCCGCTTCAAACTCCCCCTCTTTTCTTACATCGAACACAGGAATTTCTTCGGCTTCTAAACGCGATTTAAACTCGTCTGCCGAAATAGACTCCATAGAATCGACAGCTTTCCCTAAAGCTTTCCAAGCGTCTATTCCTCCATTTAAATACCCAATGGTATTATCGAAACCTACACGCGATAAACGTGTTATCGCCTCCTCTTCTTGACCTTTATCTACCACCAATAGTAACGGTTGTTTTACGTCTTGAATTAAAGCTCCCACCCACGGTGCAAAACCGCCTTTTAATCCAATAAATATAGATCTTGGAATATGGCCTTTAATAAAATCTGACTGGTGGCGGACGTCTAAAACTAAAGCATCAGTTGTATTAGCTGCCGTTTCAAAAGCTTCAGGAGAGAGTGCATTCGTTCCTTTTTCTATAATTTTATCGATACTCTCGTATCCTTCCTTATTCATCTGCACATTTAATGGAAAATACGATGGTGGAGGCAATAAGCCATCGGTTACTTCAGCAATAAATTCATCTCTGGTCATATCTGCACGTAATGCATAATTCATTTGCTTTTGATTCCCTAAAGTATCAACAGTCTTTTTCATCATGTTTTTTCCACAAGCAGAACCAGCACCGTGACCAGGATATACCGTAACATCGTCTGCTAAAGGCATAATTTTTTGGCGTAAACTATCGAAAGATAAGCCTGCTAGATCTTCCATTGTCATACTCGCTGATTTTTGCGCTAAATCTGGGCGACCAACATCACCTAGAAATAAAGTATCTCCACTAAAGATAGCGTGATCTTTACCGTTTTCGTCTTTTACTAAATAGGTTGTACTCTCCATAGTGTGCCCTGGCGTATGCAAAGCGGTAATAGTAATATCTCCCAATTTAAATACCTGCCCATCGGTTGCAATAATAGCATCAAATTTTGGTGCTGCTGTTGGTCCATATACTATTGGAGCGCCCGTTTTTTCTGAAAGTGTTACATGTCCACTAACAAAATCTGCATGGAAATGCGTTTCGAAAATATATTTTATGGTCGCATTGCTAGCTTTAGCAATCTCGATGTAATTATCAACCTCACGTAACGGGTCTATAATTGCTACTTCCCCCTTACTTTCTATGTAATATGCGCCTTGTGCTAGGCAACCTGTATAAATTTGTTCTATTTTCATCGTGTTTATTTTTAGCTATTACAAAAATAGCATTAATGTTTAATTTAGAAGGTGACTAATGTTACATTAGAACACCAATTCTTTAAGTAGTATAAAAGTAGCCATAACTAGTACAAACCAACCAAAGCCTTTTTTAAGCTTAGCGCCTTCTACTCGATTAGAGAGCGAGGTCCCTATTAAAATACCGATAACAGCTATGGCAGTAAAGCTAAGTAGAAACGGCCAATCGATAACCAAATGACCAAAATCTCCAGTAAACCCTATTAAAGAGTTAATAGAAATAATAAATAGTGAAGTCCCTACGGCCTGTTTCATAGATAAATTTCCTAAAAGGATTAAAGCCGGCACGATTACAAATCCGCCACCCGCGCCAATTAATCCCGTAAAAAAACCAATAACAGCAGCCTGAAATACAATTTTAGGAATATTATAAGTGCTTTTATTATCACTAATAACAATCTCTTTTCTCCCTTTTAGCATTAGGATTGCAGAATACAACATCACTATAGCAAACAATAGCATTATTGCTATACTTTTAGTCACGGCAAGCGTACCTATAGAGAATAAATGTTCTGGAACTTGTGGTAAAAAGTAACGACGGGTTAAGTAGATTACAACAAACGCCGGAATAGCGAATAGGAACGCTATTTTAAAATTGATATTATTTTTTCTATAGTTTTTAAACGCACCAAAACTTGAAGAAACTCCCACCATAAATAAAGAGTAGGATGTTGCAATAATGGGGTTAAAAGCAAAGAGATATACAAAAATAGGGACACTTAAAATGGACCCCCCACCACCAATTAGTCCCATAACCAATCCGATAATTAAAGCGCCAAAATAACCTAAAATGTGTGTAAAATCCATAGTTTTAATTGTTGCTACAAATATACTTTACCTAAAAAGATTTTTAAGCAACAATTGTTACAAGTCTAAAATTTTAATTTGATTTCTATTTAATTCAATTTTCTTATCGTTCTCTAAGGTTTTTAGCAACCTAGAGATCACAACCCGTGAAGTATGCATATCTTGAGCAATTATTTGATGCGTAACTTGTATGGTATCGTTACGATTAATCATCGCTTTATCTCTTAAATATTTTAATAGTCGTTGGTCGAGTTTTAAAAACGCTACGGCATCTAGAGCCTCTAAAAGTTCCGTCATTCTTTCATGGTAACTTTGCAGAATAAAGTTTTGCCAAGATGTATAGCGCGACATCCACAGACTCATATATTGAACAGGAATCATTAACAAGGTAGTATCTACCTCTGCAATAGCACGAATTTCACTCTTTTTAACTCCCAAACAACACGTTAACGTCATTGCACATGTATCTCCCTGCTCGATAAAATAAAGTAGTAAATCGTCGCCTTCGCGGTCTTCTCTAAAAATTTTAATGGCGCCAGATAACACCAACGGAATCATAGTAACGGTTTCACCAATATCCATTATAATAGCGTCGGCCGGAATAGTTTTTAACAAACCAACGGCCTTAATCTCGTTGAGTAATTCTTCTTCGAAAAGATAACCGTAATGCAATTTTAAATCGTCTACCATTTATTTCTTACTTAATTTTGTGGGTTGTTGTTGAAAACATAACACTAACATTTTATATAATTCTGGATGCTTTTTTTCGAAAAGTTGTGGTCGTTCGAAAAAATATTCTGAAACGACTGCAAAAAATTCAGCCTCATTAGCAGTAGCATACTTTCTAATATCTGATGCATCGTTATTAATAGCTTGCATTTCCTTATGCATTAACTCTAACCACGGTTTAATATAATCGCGCCCCAATAATTGCTCCGGAATACCATCGGTGATACCGTCCATTTTATCTATTAAATGTACAAATTCGTGCACAGGCGTGTTTAATTTATCGGTATCATTTTTAAATGCTTGACGCAACGCTCGACGCGATAAAATCATTTGATTTTCGAAACGCCCACTGCCCACCATTCCTAAAATACGTCGGTTTTTATTTTGATCTGAGAATTGCAAATCAGCATCAAAAGTATCGGGATATAAAATTATACCACTAAGGTTATTATAGTACCACTCTTTAAAGCCAAAAACAGGAATAACGGCGCTGGCCGCAATTAAAACGCGGTCTAAATCTTCTAATTCTAGGGTAACACCTTCAATGGTAACTTCGCTTAAAAAAGCCATCATTCGTTTTCTAAAGCGTTGTTTTTCAGGTGAGGATAAGGCAGTGTAATACGCTACTTTGGTTTCCAAAATAGATAGCCATTCTTTAGGAAATGGACGTACCTCTTTGCGTTTCAATTTAGAAAAAGCAAGCACTCCAAAAGCGACTAAAAGAATAAATAAAATACTATAAACCATAACTATTTTGCTTTATCTGAAAATTAACTATTTCAATCAAGTTATAAAGATTCTTTATCAAAAGATTAACAAGACCGCTAAAAATAGTGAGTATATTAGCCCTTTAAAAAATTAATTATTATGATTAAAGCAGTACTTTTTGATATGGATGGTGTTATTGTAGACACAGAACCCCTGCATACTAAAGCGTATTATATGATGTTTGACCATTATAAAATGGACGTATCTAGAACACTTTACGAGTCGTTTACTGGACAGTCGACTTTAAATGTTTGTAAAACGCTTTGCGATACGTTTGGTTTAGACTGCAACCCCGAAGATTTAGTGCAAAATAAAAGGACGAGCTTTACTTCTCTTTTTCATAACGATCCTAGTTTACAATTGCTACCCGGTATTTTAGACATTATTAAAGAATACCATAGCAATGGCTTAACATTAATTTTGGCTTCTTCGGCCTCTATGTTTACTATTAATAATGTATTTACTCGTTTTGAATTAGACCAGTATTTTGAGGCTAAATTAAGTGGTGCAGATTTAAAAGCGTCTAAACCTCATCCTGAAATTTTTGAAAAAGCTGCTGCTGCAGCGGGTGTAAATAGAGACGAGTGTTTTGTAATTGAAGACTCTACAAACGGTATAAAAGCAGCAAAAGCAGCTGGAATTTACTGCGTGGGCTACGACAGTCCGAATTCTAAAAATCAAGATTATTCGCAAGCCGACCGTGTGATTAATCATTTTAATGAAATTAATTTCGAATCTGTTAAGACTATAATGGTGCACTAAAACGTTCCTGAATATAAGTCTAAGATATATGCAGCATTTTTACGCTATGCTAAGGCTAAACATCCTTTTAACCGCGTGTCTTTATTAGACAAAAAACACACTACCAAAGCTATACATACCTAAAATACAGCTATTTAACAGTTATGTTGTAAATTTTTTTATACCTTATTATTTCTAACAACAAAACAGGTATGACGGTTCCAATATTTTCAAATGACGAAGAATTTAGGCTACGGGCTGTGGAAAAGTATAGGTTACTAGATACTTTTCCTGTGGACAGTTGCGATAACATTACGAGTATTATAACCCATATTACCAACACTCCGATTGGTTTAATTACCCTTCTTGATAAAAACCGAGCCGTTATAAAATCTAGTAAGGGCCTTGATTTTAATGAAATTCCAAGGGATATTTCTTTTAGTAACCTAACAATACACTCGGAAGTCACAATTATAGAAGACACAAGGTTAGACACTCGCTTTACAAACCATCCTTTTGTTAAAGATAAAAATGTTGTTTTTTATGCTGGAGTACCATTAATTAACCCCGACGGCTATAAATTGGGTACTTTATGTGTTTTAGATTATGAGGTAAGGACGTTAAATGAAGAGCAAATTAAAGCATTAAAAACGATGGCAGAGCAGGCCGTAATTATATTCGAAAAGCACTGGCAAAATATGGAGTTGCTTGAGCTAAAAGAAAAGTTAGAAAAACGAAACAACGATTTAAAAAAGTTTACAGACATTGTTTCTCATGATTTAAAATCACCCTTAGCAAATATTATCTCCTTAACAGATTTATTAGCTGACGAAAATAAAGAAGCACTAAACGATACTTCATTAGTGTATATCGATTATTTAAAAACATCGAGTAATGCGTTAAAAAATTACATAGACGGACTTTATACCTTTTATCAAAATGAAGAACTTTTAAAGCGTAAAAAAGAAACTATACGTTTTAAAGAATTAATGCAGGATATGAAAAAAATATCCTTCAGTTCTAAAGATGTAATCAAACTAAAATACACTACCGAAAGCGAGGTTGTTACCGTAAATAAATCAGCGTTGCTTCAAATTTTTGTTAACTTAGTAACCAATGCTATTAAATACAACGATAAACCCGAAGTATATATTGACATCGCTTGCAAAAATACCGACGATTATTATGAGTTTATTGTAAAAGACAATGGTAACGGAATACCTAAAGAATACCTCCCTACTATTTTTGACATTTTTGCTGTCGTTGGCAAAAAAGACAGGTATGGTAATATGGGCTCTGGAATTGGCTTAGCCGCTGTACATAAATTGGTAAACAACCAAGAAGGCGATATCAGTTTAGAGTCTGAAGTGGGTGTGGGTACCACCTTTTATTTTAAAATCTCTAAAAACTAAGGTTGGTGAATTTAAGATATTTAATACGTGTTGTTTAGAATAAGAAGAAATCTCCTCTAAACATCTAGCTGAATCGTTTCTACAAACGTCTTAAACGCTTTAACTGCTGTTTGGTTTTGAGCACGACATTGCGTTAATGTAATATCTAAAAAATAATCT
>JAGPVI010000239.1 GCA_018067115.1 Bizionia sp.
GAAATAAGTAAAAGTGTTTCATCGGTTTTAGGTATAAGTTTTATTTTCTTTCTAGTAGGGCCATATAAAATCCGTCAAAACCAGATTTATGCGACAATACTTTTTTCTCTTTTATAAAAGTAAATTCTTTATTCGACTCTAAGAAAGCTTTTACTTGATTTTCATTTTCAGAAGGTAAAATCGAGCATGTAGCGTACACTAATTTTCCACCTGGCTTTACCATTCTAGAGTATTGCTCTAAAATTTCCTGTTGTGTTTTTTTAATTTTCTCAATGAATTCTGGTCGTAACTTCCATTTCGCATCAGGATTACGTCTTAAAACTCCAAGTCCAGAGCAAGGTGCGTCTATTAAAACACAATCTGCTTTATCATATAATTTTTTAATAGGCTTTGTAGAATCTATCACGCGGAATTCTATGTTATGAGCTCCAGCACGTTTTGCACGACGCTTTAGTTCTTTTAGCTTATTCTCGTAAATATCCATAGCGATAATTTGGCCTTTATTTTCCATAAGTGCCGCCATATGTAATGTTTTTCCTCCGGCTCCAGCGCAAGTATCTACAACTTTCATTCCTGGTTTAACCTGTAAAAATTCGGCTACTAATTGCGAGGACGCATCTTGAACTTCAAACCATCCGTTTTGAAACGCATCGGTAGTAAAAACATTTGCGCGTTCTTTTAATTTTAAAGCATCTGGGTATCCTTCAATAGATTCTGTTTCTACATTTAAATCAAAAAGAACAGTTTGTAATTTCTCTTTTGTCGTTTTAAGGGTGTTGGTTCTTAAAATAACATCTGCTTGCTCGTTTAAAGCAGTAGCTTCTTTATTCCAAATGGCTTCACCAAGTTCGCTAACAACAAGCTCGTCCATCCAGTCTGGAATAGATTCTTTTATTCTTCTCACTTTAGAAAGCTCATCGAAACGTCCTTTTATTTTACGTAAGGGAGTGCCTTCAAAATATTTCCAGTCTGGTAACTTAATACCTCTTAATGTCGCCCAAACCGCAAACATTCTCCAAACATCGTCACGACTAAAGGGTTCTTTTACATCGGCAATTTCGGCATACAAGCGCTTCCATCTTACAATATCGTAAGTTGTTTCTGCTACGAAACCTCTATCGCGACTTCCCCATCGTTTATCTCTTTTTAGTAATTGTTGTACAACTTTATCGGCGTACATACCTTCGTTAAAGATTTGTAATAAACCGTCAACTGTTGCAAAACATAAATTTCTATGTA
Organism: Bizionia sp.; assembly: GCA_018067115.1. GTDB lineage: Bacteria > Bacteroidota > Bacteroidia > Flavobacteriales > Flavobacteriaceae > Bizionia. Next base: position 1,240 of record JAGPVI010000239.1, read on the forward strand.
ATCTCATTTTTGTGTATTCGTTGTCAATCTTCTATAATTAGAAGCTTATTTTTCTATAAAATTGATTTGAATTAAAGTGGTTAAAGCTTCAAATTCAGCCTGCAAAGTTACATTAATTGCTTCGAATACACGACTATTTTTTAATTATCTGTATTATATTATCTTTATCAAAAATATAAAAATGAAGACTAAATTACTCGTGTTGTTAACAATCGTATTATGTTATGGTTGTAAGAAAGATTCTAAAAATGAAGTGTCTGGTTTAGACGAAAACACGTCTGGACTTTCCGATAAGTCATTTTCTGAAGTAGAAATCGCTGTTTTACTAAGCGATTCGACCCTAAATATTAGAGCTTTAGAACTGCTTAAAAATGATACCGGTTGTTATTTTTTGACTTCGGAAGGCCTAGCTGGACAAATTAAATCACCGGATTTAAACAATGTGTTTTTAAATGAAATTACTTACCCAATTACGGTAGACGCAAAAAAAGAAGGTTTAAATTTTAGAGCCTTGGCAGTAACTTCTAAAGCTAAATTTGGTGTTTCTGTCGAGAGTCCGGCGTATGTCTATAAAATAGACGCTATGGGAACATCTTTAGTCTATCAAGAAAATCATGAAAATGCATTTTACGATGCTATGGCGTTTTGGAATGATAATGAAGGTATTGCTATTGGCGATCCTACAGATTCTTGTATGAGTATTATAGTGACGCGAGATGGTGGAGTTACTTGGACTAAAATAGCGTGCGATAATTTACCTGCCGCTAAAGCGGGGGAAGCCGCATTTGCAGCGAGTAATACGAATATTAAAATTATAGGAAATAACACGTGGGTTGCCACAGGAGGGAAGTTTAGTCGTGTGTTATTTTCTTCGGATAAAGGAAAAACTTGGGATGTGTTCGATACACCAATTGTGCAAGGTTTACAAACCACAGGAATGTATTCTATAGATTTTTATAACGACAAAATAGGGTATGCTATTGGTGGCGATTATACAAGGCCTGGCGCTAATGGATCAAATAAAATAAAAACTATAGATGGGGGTAAAACGTGGCAAGTAGCAGCAGAAAATAAAGCACCCGGTTACAGAAGTTGCGTGCAATATGTACCCAATAGTAACGGTAAAGGTTTAGTCGCTGTAGGTTTTAAGGGTATCGATTATTCTAATGATGGTGGCGAAAACTGGAAGTATTTAACTAGCGAAGGGTTTTATACAATTAGGTTTGTTAACGACAGCGTAGCTTATGCGGCAGGAGATAAGCGTATAGCAAAACTTAATTTTAGATAATATTTAAATGAAATAAAAAAAGCAGCCATTGGCTGCTTTCTTTATTTCTTAACGTCTTTTTTATGACGATCTTTAAACTCTTCGATCATTTTTTTTCGGAAAGAGCGATTGGCTTGAATAACCTTAATTATTTTTTTAGCCGACAAAACGCGTTCTAATTTTAGGTAATATTCTTTCTGATTAGAATAATAATCTTCTTCAATTTTAAGAAGTGTATTTAAGTATTTTTTAGCGGCAGCTTCACTAATACCTTCTAGGTTTTCTTTTTTGCGTTCTCTAGAAGCTTCTTGTAGTGCATCGCGTTGCTCTTCGTAAGTATTATAAAGTGGCCAAAAGGCTTGAGCTTCCTGTTGTGTAAAGCTTACTTGCTCTGTTATATGGGCTACTTTTAAGGTTTTTAGCTTGTCTTTATCTACCTTATCATCGTGGTGCTGTGCCGAAACGTGTAGCGTAAAAATGCTAAGTAAAAGTGTTATAAGTAGGTGTTTCATATTTAGTCTAAAATTAAGTCATCAAAATCTTCATTGTCTAATAAAGAGTCTATGGTATCTATATCTAATTCGAAATCTATAAACTGAGATTCGGTTAATTCTGAATTTGAAAATAAGAGCGATAATTCGCTGCTATTGGCTTCATTTAGTAAATAACTGTCTAAAGTTGCCGTGCTTAGTGAGTTAAAACTTAAGTCCTTTTTAAAGAGGTTTAAGCTAAACAATAGAAGTAATGCTGCGGCAATACTACCTACAGATAATACTGCTTTTTTGTACAATGGTATTACTTTTGTTTCCTTTTTTATAGCTGGCAAAGTCACTTCAAATGTTTCGAAATAATCTTTTGGAGCTGTAAAACCAGACTGCGGTACTTCGCTTTTTAAGTACGCGGTAGTTGGAATCGTGGTTTCGAACGTTTCAAAATAATTTTGAGGCGTTTTAAAACCGGTGTTTTTTACAGTATGTAATCCTTTGTTTTTCATTCTATTACTATGACTGATTAAAAGTCAAAAAGTTTAATGTGCTTTTAAATACGTTTCAATTTTTTTTGATGCTAAATGGTAAGACGCTTTTAATGCGCCTTCGCTAGTGTCTAATATTAGTGACATTTCCTTATATTTTAAATCTTGAAAATATTTCATATTAAAAACTAATTGCTGTTTTTCTGGCAATGTGGCAATAGCCTTTTGTAATTTTAATTGAATTTCGCTTCCTTCAAAATACACGTCAGATTGTAAATTATTGATAGCTAAATTCTGCGCTTCTTCATTAGAAATCTGCAAACGTTTAGTATTTTTATTTAATAAAGTTATCGCTTCGTTTGTAGCAATGCGGTACAACCAAGAGTATAATTTACTATCGCCTTTAAAACCATTAATATTTTTATAAACTTTAATAAAGGTGTTTTGTAGGGCGTCGTCTGCATCATCATGAGATTTTACAATATTACGTATATGCCAATACAGACGCTCCTTATAAAGAGTTACTAACTCCTTAAAAGCGATGTCTTTATTGCTGTTAGACTGTAATTGTAATAAAAGCTCTTTTTCTTGTGTCACAAACACGATTTAGTTTTTAGACTTTAATTTTGGTTAAAGGTTTAAAATATTATTTTTTTAATATAATATAGCGGAAAAGTTTCAGTTTCTTTTAATGTGATGTAACAACGTAAATATAAGTAGTGGTTTCAACAAAAAAAGAGACGATTTTTTTTAACGAAAACCATCTCTTTTAGTATTTTTTTTAAGTATTTAAAACTTAATATGATTTTATTCGAAGCTTTGCATTTCTACAAGGCGCTTATAGATTCCGTTTTTCGCGATTAATTCATCGTGCTTTCCTTGTTCTGCAATTTCTCCTTTTTGCATCACGATAATTTCGTCTGCATTTTGGATTGTCGATAAACGGTGGGCAATAACAATCGATGTTCTGTTTTTCATCATATTCTCTAAAGCAACCTGAACTAAGCGCTCGCTTTCGGTGTCTAAGGCTGAAGTTGCTTCATCTAGAACCATTATAGGAGGGTTTTTTAGAACGGCGCGCGCAATACTTAAACGCTGCTTTTGTCCGCCAGAAAAATTATTTCCCGCATCGCCAACATTGGTTTCAATACCTTGAGGAAGGTCTTTTACAAACTCCCAAGCATTTGCTATTTTTAGAGCATCGATAACTTCTTCGTCGGTGGCATGTTCTTTACCTATAAGTATATTGTTTTTAATCGAGTCGTTAAATAAAATAGAATCTTGAGTCACTAAGCCCATAAGATCACGCAGAGAGTGAATGTCTAAGTCTTTAATGTCTATATCATCGATTAGAATACTACCTTCATTTACATCGTAAAAACGCGTTAATAAGTTAGCAATGGTACTTTTACCACTTCCCGATTGGCCTACTAAGGCTATGGTTTTTCCTTTAGGAACAGTGAGGCTAAAGTTTTTGAGTACGTTTTCATTCTCGTATCTAAAATTGATATTATTAACGTGAATTCCTTTTGTAAAGTCTTTTTTATAGACGGCATTAGGTTTTGTAGCAATAGTATCGTCTTGTTCTAAAATTTCAAAAACCCGCTCGGCTGCTGCTAAACCATTTTTTACGGAATACGATGCTTTAGATATTGCTTTGGCGGGAGTTAAAATATTATAGGCTAATAGCAAATACACCAAAAATAACTCTCCTTCCAGCGTTTTATCTACAAGTACTAAGTTACCACCGTACCATAATAGGGTAGCAATAGTTACAATACCCATAAATTCACTCATAGGGGACGCTAAATTGTTTTTATTTCCAATGCTATTGGATAATTTTAATAAACGATCTACAGAGCTATTAAACTTAGCTCTAAAATTTGTTTCGGCATTATAACTTTTTACAACCTTAAGTCCTGTTAAACTTTCTTCAACTATAGATATTAATCTACCAGATTCTTGCTGCGCACGTGTAGATTTCGATTTTAAATTTTTACCAATTCTAGAGATAATAAAACCAGAGATGGGTATAAAAATAAAGACGAAGAGTGTAAGTTCTACACTAATTCTAAGCATAGCATAAATGGCAAATAATATCGTTAAAGGCTCACGAACAATAAGCTCTAAAATAACGAAAAACGAACTTTGTACTTGTCCGATATCTCCCAGCATTCTAGCCATAATATCTCCTTTACTGCGTTTAGAGTAAAACGGAATCGGTAAACTTATAATTTTATCGAACATTGTTTTACGCAAGTCACTAAGCACACCATTTTTTAAGTGCATCATGTGTAACGATGCTAAGTAATTAAATAGGTTTTTTAATAAAAAGGTAGTGATTACTAAACCAACAGCCAATAGTAAGGAATAGTGTGGGCCATAAGTTTCGTTAAGATTAGAAATATGATAAAAAAACGATTCTTTTGCATAATCTGCAATATTCCAAATGTCTGTATAAACAGGTTTTGTTAGTATTTCTGGAGTGTCGTTAGATTTTTTTTGAAATAACACCTCTAACAATGGAAACATTGTAATTAATGATAAGGTGCTAAAAAAAGCATAAAGCACATTAAATATAACATTCCAAACAATATTAGTTTTATACGGTTTAGTGTATGGAATTATTTTTTTTAGATTTAAATCCATTTAGTTTAGTTGCATATCTTTTATGATAGCATCAATTTTGGTTTCTAATTCAGTTTCTTTATTTTGAAAATCTACTGCCGATTCTAAGACCGTATTTACACTGATGTAAAATTTAATTTTAGGTTCGGTACCACTTGGTCGAAGTGCAATTTTACTGCCGTCTTCTGTGTAATATATTAAGACGTTAGATTTTGGAATGTCTAGCCTTTCAGTTGTATTTGTAATCGTATTTATTGCTGTTGATAATTGATAATCTTCAATTTTAATAACTTTTGAACCATTAACAGTTTGCAACGGATTCGCGCGTGCATCAACCATCATTTGCTTAATTTCTTGAGCGCCTTCAATTCCTTTTTTTGTCATTGAAATTAAGCGTTCTTTAAACAACCCGTGATTAACATATAAATCGATTAATTTCTTGTAAACCGAACTACCTTCCGCTTTTGCTTGAGCAGCCATTTCACAAATTAAAAGCGTTGCAGTAACGGCATCTTTATCGCGGACAAAATCGCCAACCATAAATCCGAAACTTTCTTCACCACCACCTATAAAATTGAGCTCTGGGAAGTCTTTAATCATTTTAGCAATCCATTTAAACCCTGTAAGCCCCACTTTTAATTCTACATTATAAGCATTGGCAATGTTTTGCATCATTGGAGTCGAAACGATGGTGCTGGCAACAAATTCTTTACCTTTAATTTTGTTGCTTTTTTTCCATTGTTCGGTTAAAAAAGCAGTCATTAACACCATAGCCTGGTTACCGTTAAGTAAAACTAAGTCGTTATCAAGGTTTCTTACAGCAACACCTAAGCGGTCGCAATCGGGGTCTGTACCAATTACAATATCTCCGTTGGTTTTTTCTGCTAATTCTAAAGCCATTTTTAAGGCTTCCGGTTCTTCGGGGTTTGGTGATTTTACGGTAGGGAAATCGCCATTTGGAACACGTTGTTCTTCAACAATATTCACGTTTTTATAGCCTGCGCGTTTTAGCGTTTCTGGAACTGCCGTAATAGACGTACCGTGCAGTGAGGTGAAAACAATATTTAAATTGTCTTTGGCAACTTGAGCCGTGTTGAAGCTTCCGTTTTTAACCGATGCATTTATAAAAGCATCATCTATAGCTTCACCTATATATGTAATTAGTTTTTCGTTTGGTTCAAATTTTATTTCGGCGTAATCAAGTGCATTAATTAGCGCAATAATTTCGGCGTCTTGTGGTGGTACTAATTGTCCGCCATCTTGCCAATACACCTTATAACCGTTGTATTCTGGTGGGTTGTGCGATGCTGTTAAAACAATACCGCAATGACAGTTTAAATGCTTTAAAGCGAAAGATAATTCTGGAGTAGGACGTAAGTCTTCAAACAAAAACACTTCAATATTATTAGCAGAAAACACATTGGCAACCACCTTTGCTAGTTCCTTACTATTGTGTCTACAATCGAAAGCGATCGCTACTTTTAATTGTTCTCCAGGAAATACAGTATGCATATAATCGCTTAAACCCTGTGTGTTTTTTCCTAAAGTATATTTATTAATACGATTGGTGCCAACACCCATTACACCTCTCATTCCACCAGTTCCAAACTCTAAATTTTTGTAAAAACTTTCTGTTAACGTTTGCGAGTCTTCAGCAATAAGATTTTTTATATAATCTTGGGTGTCTTTATCGAAAGTTGGTGTTAACCACGTGTTTACTTTTTTTAATAATTCGGGTTCTATGTGTATCATATTTTAAACGTACTGTATATTGTGATCTACTAAATAAATAATTATTTTGCTAAAATAAGCATAATAACACGGTTAGTAATGAAGGTTTAAAAATTAAGTTCTTTTTTAACGAGGTAGCGTTTTTTATCTGGTCTGTTTCTTAAAATGATCTCACCTAGAAAGCCTGCAATAAAAAATTGAGAGCCAATTACCATAGTGATTAAAGAGATATAAAACTGAGGTCTTTGCGTGATTAATCGACCGTAAGGATGGAAAAACAACTTATCGATACCTAGATAAACAGCGAAACTTAAGCCAATAGCAAACATAATAACGCCTAAAGCCCCAAACAAGTGCATAGGTCGTTTACCAAAACGCGAAATAAACCAAATGGTAATTAAATCGAGGAATCCGTTTACAAAACGATCCATTCCAAATTTTGTTTCTCCGTATTTTCTGGCTTGGTGTTGTACTACTTTTTCTCCTATATTAATAAAGCCTGCATTTTTTGCTAGTACCGGGATATAGCGATGCATTTCGCCATTAACATCAATATGTTTTACCACGTTATTATGGTATGCTTTTAATCCGCAATTAAAATCGTTAAGTATAACACCCGATGTTTTTCTTGCCGCCCAATTAAAGAGTTTAGACGGTAAGTTTTTTGTTAGTTTATTATCGTAACGCTTCTTTTTCCAACCCGAAACCAAATCGAATTTGTCGTTTACAATCATATTGTAAAGTTCAGGGATTTCTTCTGGATTGTCTTGTAAATCGGCATCCATTGTAATAACAACGTTGCCTTGCGCTTTTTCAAACCCAGCGTGGAGTGCTTGAGATTTTCCAAAGTTTTTAAGAAATCGTATCCCTTTAACGTTACTATCTTGCTTAGAAAGCATTTCTATACGTTTCCAAGAACCATCGGTACTACCATCGTCTATAAAAATGATTTCATACGAAAAATGATTGGACTGCATAACTTTTGCGATCCAATCATGTAATTCTTGTAAAGATTCCTTTTCGTTAAGTAGTGGTATAACTACTGATATATCCATGCTATGCATTTGAAATTTGATGTTTCAAATATAAGATTATTATGCGTTTTTAACTATTAAACCAGTTATTAACGATACTACAAGTCCAAAAAATACAGAACCTATTAAACTTACGGTGCTAATAAAACCTGCAGATGTAAAAATGTTCATCATAGAAATGGCTTGTTCTTCAGTTTCTGCTGTCATTTCGTTGCCAGCGGTATATAAGTCTTGTAAGGCTTTTTCTCTAATTACTTCTATAAATTCAGGATTTATAAAAGAATAATGTAAATAGGTAAAAAGAGCAATTAATAGACCTCCAATCGCAGCCGTAGCCAATCCTGCTTTCATAGCTTGACTTAATGTAATGGAATTTTCGTTCGCTTTTTTATAAGCGATTACAGAGTAGGCAATAATTCCTATAGTACCAGCGACGTTGAGAATTGTTAACACTAAATTGCTGTCTGTGTCAAGTACATATAAAGCAACAATCATTGCAATGCCTAAAAGTGCATAATAAATACCATAGGTGTAAGCAATTGATTTAAATGATAGTTGTGGAGATTCCATATCTTTGGTGTTTTGAAGTTAATTATAATTGTTAGTAATCAAAGATAAGCAAACGTTACAGAAAAAGTTTAAATATTTTTGCAGAAAAGGTTGGTAATATGTAAAATTTACTTAAATTTGCACCTCGAAATTAGAATACAATTAAAGCATTTAGAGATGAAAAAAGATATACATCCAGAAAATTATAGATTAGTAGCATTTAAAGACATGTCTAATGAAGACGTTTTTTTAACTAAGTCTACGGCAAACACGAGCGAAACAATAGAGTTCGAAGGTGCAGAATACCCGTTAATAAAAATGGAGATTTCTAGAACATCTCACCCGTTTTATACAGGTAAGTCTAAATTAATTGATACCGCAGGTCGTATCGATAAATTCAAAAACAAATACGCGAAATTCAAAAAATAATTTCCGCAGTTTTATCATATTTAAAAGCCTTTCATTTACTGAAAGGCTTTTTTGTTATGCCTAATATATTTACTTTTGATATAAATAATCAACTCTAAACGCAATGAACTATATTCTTTTTGACGGCCCAGCAAGAAATCAATTACTTCCTTTTACTTATACGCGCCCAGTGGCCGAAATTAGAGTGGGAATATTGACGATTAGAGAAAAATGGGAACAGTATTTAGATTCTACAACGACGACAATTACAGAAGAATATTTATCAGACAAATACCCAATGGTAGAGCTGGAAGAAAATATCTTAATCAATGCTTCGTTTTGCCCTACACCAAAATTAGTAGAATTGATTTTAGGACTGAAAGAAAATCAAGCCATTTTTAAAGAGGAAGATGTGATTGCTTTTTTTACTAAAGAATCGCAAGAAGATATAGATTTAGAAACTTTTGAAGCTATTGAGTTTAACGACGACTGTGTGAAAATTGAACATACTTGGGATATTTTCTCTAAAAATGCCGAAGCCATAGCTTTAGATTTTGAGTTTTTAACACATAACAGGCAATCGGAGCCTATTCCGGCTTCCAATAATGTGATTGCTCCAGAGAATATTTTTATTGAAGAAGGCGCGAAACTAGAGTTTACTACTTTAAATGCCAGTTCTGGCCCTATTTATATTGGTAAAAATGCCGAAATTATGGAAGGCTCTGTCGTTCGTGGACCGCTAGCTTTATGTGATAATGCAACGTTAAAACTAGGAACTAAAATTTATGGAGCAACTACAATTGGTCCGTTTTGTAAAGTGGGAGGAGAGGTTAATAA
>JAGPVI010000069.1 GCA_018067115.1 Bizionia sp.
ATTACAGAGGTCTTAATAAATGAAACTGATAAGAATTATTTTGAAATTTATAGAGATAATATTTATGGTTTAGACATTCAAGAATACAGCATTAAAAGAACAAAAATTCTACTTTCATTACTTGCTATAAAAAATAATGCGGATTGTGAAGTGTTTGAATTCAACTTGTATTGTGGCAATGCACTAAGCTTTGATTGGAAAACAGTTGAAACTTTAAATGAGAATAATGGTTTTGATATTGTTGTAGGAAATCCACCTTATGTTGGTTCATCAAAAATGGATGAAGAAACAAAAGATTTATTAAAAAATTGGAGTGTTTCATCTACAGGAAAACCAGATTTATATATCCCATTCTTTGAAATCGGGATGGAAAACTTAAACGAAAATGGCGTTTTAGGTTATATAACTGTCAATACTTTTTACAAAAGTTTAAATGGGAGGTCTGTTAGAAATTATTTTTCAAAAAATCAATTTGATTTATCCATCATAGATTTTGGAGGAGAACAATTGTTTAAGAAAAGATCTACTTATACTTGTATTTGTATTATTGGTAAAGCTGAAAGCTCTTCTGTTAGATATGTAAAGAGTCTAAGTAGTAAGATTAAAAAAATAAAAGCATCAAATTTCATAAGTATCCCTTACTCTAACCTTGATGATTTTAATGGTTGGTATTTAATTAATCAAAAGATTCAAAAGGTAATTTCTAAAATTGAAAACTGTGGAACTCCTTTGGGTAACAGATTTGAAATAAGAAATGGGTTCGCAACTCTAAAAAATAATATTTATGTATTCAAACCTGTTAAAGAGGATAATGAATTCTATTATCTATTGAAAGATGATATTAAATATAAAATTGAAAAAGAGGTTTGTAAAGATGCTATAAAACCTAATACCTTAAAAACAGAATTAGAACTTGATGAGAAAACTGAAAAATTAATTTTTCCATATCAAGTAGAAAATACTAAAACTGGTTTATTTGATAAAGAGCAACAAATACTTAAAACGTTAACTGAGCAAGAATTTAAAACAAAACATCCATTTGCTTACAAATATTTAAAATCGAACAAGACTATACTTTCTTTAAGGGATAAAGGAAAAGGAAAGTACGACCAATGGTTTGCATTTGGGAGAAATCAAGCACTGACTTTAAGTGGCTTTAAATTACTCTTTCCATACATTACAAATAAACCATGCTTTGTGCTCACAGAAGACACCGATTTGTTGTTTTACAATGGCTATGCTATACTATCGGAATCCATTGAAGACCTACTTATTTTACAAAAGATTTTAATGTCAAAAATATTTTGGTATTATATTGAAAATACAAGTAAACCATATGCAGGAAATTATTTTTCTGTAGCTAAAAATTACATAAAAAGTTTTGGTATATGTGATTTATCAGTAGATGAGAGAGAAATACTATCTAATTCTACAGAACAAAATGAAATAGATGATTTTTTAATGACTAAGTATGATATTAAACTGAAATAAGCCAACGCAAGTTCAAGCACCAGTATTAAGTTTAATTGCTAGATACGATAATTACAAATTATCTGGAAAGGATAGCGAAGTTTCAAATATATTACTGACAAGTCCATTAGCTTTAAATTTGTTAAAAGCTAGAAAAGGAAGTTTTGAACTCAATGGAAAATACCTGATTTATACGTGTAGAATTGGTCGTAAAGACAAAAAAAGTTTGTCGAATATATTTATCCTCATTCAGGAATTGAATGAAAAAATCGCCACACTAATAGACAGTGTAAATCTATAATGTACTGCCTAATTAAAAAAAAGAATGCGTTTGTTTATTTTGTTTTCTCTAATAAAAAACGTGAATAAACAAACGCACAACTTCTATACTATAGCGCTAGTACTGATGCGAAAAATTAGTGGATATCGGCTTAAGGATGTATTCCCCAGCGCGTTTTATCTGCAAAAGCAAAGTCCATATTATATTTGTCAGGAATCTGGCCGTTAACCATCGATCCTGGTATAATGGATGGAAAAAGTTCTTCGTAAGTAATCATATCATTAAAAGAAATACGACGATAAATATGAGAACGCGATAAGTATTTAGACTCATCTACTCCAGTAGCACCTAAAAGTTCAACGAAGTTTTTAACTGTTTTTTCATGGTAGCTAGCCACTCTTATTTTTTTATCTGCTGGAACCAACCCTACAGTTAATTTAGGATCTTGTGTAGTAATACCTGTTGGGCATTCGTTGGTGTTACATAGTAAAGCTTGAATACATCCTAAAGCTAACATCATAGCGCGTGCTTGATAGCAAGCATCGGCTCCCAAAGCAATAGCACGAGCAATATGAAAAGCAGAAGTTATTTTTCCCGCAGCAATAATTTTAATGTGTTGACGAATCCCCATTCCAGTTAAGATATTATGGACAAAATCTAAACCGTCAATTAAAGGTGCACCTACATAATTACTAAATTCTGGTGGTGCAGCACCTGTTCCTCCTTCACCGCCATCTACAGCAATATAATCGGGGTAGATATCCAAATCTATCATAGCTTGACAAATGGATATAAATTCACTTTTATAACCAATACACAATTTAAAGCCAACTGGTTTTCCTCCCGATAAATCTCGTAATTCTTTAATAAATTTCACCATTTCAATTGGCGTATCAAAAGCCGAGTGGTAGGGTGGAGAACTCACTTTTGTATGTGGCTCAATATGTCTTATTCTTGCAATTTCTTCAGAGTTTTTTTCCGCTGGCAAAATACCACCATGTCCTGGTTTAGCACCCTGAGAGATTTTAAGTTCAATCATTTTTACGTGTGGGTGTTGCGATTTTTCAGAAAAGAGTTCTGGATTGAACTTTCCTTCTTCAGTTCGGCAACCAAAATAACCGGTACCTATTTGCCATATCAAATCACCACCGTGTTTTAAATGGTAATCACTCAATCCGCCTTCTCCAGTATTGTGTGCAAAATTTCCAATTTTAGCACCACCATTAAGAGACTCGACAGCAGCAGAACTAAGGGCTCCAAAACTCATTGCCGAGATATTTAATATACTAGCAGAATAGGGGTGTTTACAATCTTTATTACCAATCATAACTCGTGGATCATGATTTAAAGTATCGAATGCTTTTGGCGCTATAGAATGACAAATCCATTCGTAGCCTTCTGCATAAACGTCATGTTGGGTACCAAAAGGAATCGTGTCGCGAACGCCTTTTGCTCTTTGGTAAACAGTAGAGCGGTCCACACGATTAAAAGGACGCCCGTCAATATCCGATTCTATAAAATACTGATACATTTTTGGACGTAAATCTTCCAATACAAAACGCAACCTCCCTAATATTGGGTAATTCCGCATAATAGTATGTCGTGTTTGGAAGACATCATAATATCCTAGAATAGTAAAGGCTAATACAATAACAAAGAGTACATACCAATACGGGCTTAAATATATACCTAAGGCCAGTGTTATCAACAATGAAATAGTTGATATAATGTAAAATTGAATACGCATAATAGTATTTTAATTGAATTCGCAGCTTTCTTTATAAGAAATAAAAAGCTTATTTTAGTTAATTGATTTAGAATCAGTGTTCTGTAAAAACAGAATTATTTAGTGCAAATTACAATATAATTCTGAAATAAAAATTAAAATGAAAGTAAAGAAAACTTATTTGCATTTTAATGATTAGTTACGTGTTTTTTTAATTTAAATAGTATCAATTATAGTATTAAATCTTGGAAGTATAATTACAGCTTATGTGCATAAAGGTGTAATAGAAATTCTAAAAATCCGAGCTACACAACTATATAGGAAACTGAACCTCTATTAAAAAATTTTATTAAAAAACTATAAAGAGATGTTATATATCAATAAGTAATATCACTGTAATACGGCGTGTATTCTATGTATTAAGTTTTAAATTTAGTATTGCCAAATGCTATGCTATTTTTCGCTAATAAAAGCGTTAATACAATCATAAGATTTAGGCTATAGTGGTAAGGACAGAAGAAATAGTAGTAAATTTGAAAACTGAAAAAATAAGAGATGAAATTAGTAATATCCCCAGCAAAATCTTTAGATTTTGAAACCAAACTACCAACAGAAAAAGTAACGCAACCAGAGTTTTTAAAACAATCTGAACGGCTAAATAAAATATTAAAACAGAAGTCTGCAAAAAGCTTATCGAAATTAATGAGCATTAGCGATAATTTGGGACAGCTAAATTACGAGCGTAACCAAGAGTGGACTCTGCCATTTACGAAAGATAATGCCCGTGCAGCAATCTATGCCTTTAATGGCGACGTGTATCGCGGATTGGACGCATATACTTTAGAGGCAAAAAAGATTGATACGTTACAAAATACCGTTAGAATTTTATCTGGGTTATACGGTGTATTAAAACCATTAGATTTAATACAAGCGTACCGATTAGAAATGGGAACGAAGATGCCTGTAGGTAAAAACAAAAATTTATATGAATTCTGGAAAAAAGATATTACCAAAGCATTAAATGAAGAATTAGAAGACGATGAGGTGTTTGTAAACCTAGCCAGTAATGAGTATTTTAAATCTGTAGATACCGAGGCATTAAAAGTGCCGGTTACGACTGTAGATTTTAAAGAGTATAAAGACGGCAAATATAAAATTGTTGCTATTTATGCTAAAGTTGCACGTGGCTTAATGGCGCGTTATATTGTGGACACAAACGCTAAAACAATTAATGATTTAAAAGGGTTTAATGCCGAAGGTTACGGATTAAGCGACGAACTGTCTACAGAGCATAATCTAGTGTTTACTAGATAAATTAGGGTTTAATTTTTTTATCGATTTCTATTTTAGTTTCTGGTTTTACGCGCTTTTTAATTTTTGGGCGTCTTACACCATAAGTTCCGCGACTAATTTTTCCGCGTTTCGATTTTTTGTCTCCTCTTCCCATAATATTTAAGGTTTGTTTAACCTTTAAGGTACTTATATTATTGGGGATTGTTCACTATATTTATAACTTTTAAATAAATTTAACACATGTATTATATTATCGTTGCTTTGCAAGTGTATTGCATCTATCACCTTATAAAAAACAGGAATCAATACTATTGGATTTTTCTAATTTTATTTATTCCAGTATTAGGCTCTGCCATCTACATTATAACTCAGGTTTATAATAAACGCGACACAGAAAAAATTCAAGAAGGGTTGACGGCTGTATTAACGCCATCTAAAAAAGTCAAGGATTTAGAAAAGAAATTGGAGTTTTCAGATACCTATCAAAATAGAATTGACTTGGCGGAAGCGTGTTTTGAAATGAAAGATTTCGAGGCTGCTATTACCCATTATGAAATAGCCTTAAAAGATAAAACACAAAATAATTTCTTTGTCATAAAAAAATTAATAGCCGCTTATTACCACACAAGTAATTTTGAACGTGCTGTTTTTTATGGAGATCAAATTAAAGATGATTTAGATTTTAGAACTAAAAACGCACAGTTTCTTTATGGTTTATCATTAAATGAATTAGGTCGTGATGATGAAGCGGAAGCACAACTGCGACAAATAGATCAGCGTTATTCTAATTATAACGAACGTTTAGCATTAGCAAAATTTCTTCAGAATAAAGGAAAAACCGAAGATGCACAAGAGATTTTAGAAGATTTAAAAACAGAATCTCAGCATTTTACCAAACCTAATAAAATAAAATACAAGCCTACAATGCACGAAGTAGAAATACTTTTGGCCAAGGCGTAATGTTTTTACACAAACATCCATATAAACCGTTTATAAAGAAAAATACAGAGCGATTAATTGTTGGGACACTACCGCCACCGCGGTTTACAACAGGCGATTTGCAGGAAAAGGACGTGGATTTTTGTTATGGTAGTCACCATAATTCATTGTGGTTATATATTGATGCTATTTACAATTTGAACTTGCGATACGATAATTCTAAAGAAGCGATTTCACAACGAAAGGAATTTCTTATAACTCATAAAATTGGAGTTTGCGATATCGTAGAATCTGCCGAGCGCAAGAAGATTGATGCTTCCGATTTGGGGATGAGCGCAATAAAACTCCGTAATATTATAGGTTTTTTACAAGATTTCCCTTCTATAAAGAACCTTTTGTTTATTGGTGGAAATAGTAAAAACGGACCAGAATATTTCTTTAGAAAGCACTTAAGAGAATACAATTTAAAGTTAGAATTGGTAGCAAAGGACACGCCAAAAATACATCAGTTTATATTGCCAAGTGGTTCTGCTAAGCAACCGGAACGGCTCATTAAAACCGTGTCTTTAACGTCATCGTCTGGAGCAGCGAATATTTCAATTGGTAGTAACCCATTATATAAACAGCTAAAAGCTAAAAATCCCGATTTTAATACCTTCGATTTTCGTGTGCTTCAGTATCGCGAATTCCTATAATTGTACTTTTTAAGACATTTTTTATTAATCTCTTCTACTAAAGAAAACACAATTGTAGTATAGTGGAAAAAATTAAGTGTACATTTGTGGCTTAATTAAAAGAGGTGATATTTGTAATAAATTGTCATCTCCCTCCCCACAACTGTGGGTTTCTAAACAATTTATATGTCATTTAAATCTTTAGGCTTATCCGAAGCCTTGCTAAAAGCAATTAGCAAAAAAGGATACTCAATTCCATCTCCAATTCAAGCAAAAGCAATTCCTCCAGTATTATTAGGAGTCGATGTATTAGCTTCTGCACAAACAGGAACAGGAAAAACAGCAGGTTTTACTCTGCCATTATTACATTTATTATCAGAACGCCCAGCCGAAAGACATCGTCCAGTTCGTGCTTTAATATTAACGCCAACCCGAGAATTAGCAGCACAAGTATATGCTAACGTTAGGGAGTATAGTGAGTTTTTAGATATTCGCAGTACCGTTATATTTGGAGGTGTAAACCAGAAATCGCAAGTGTCTACTATAAGACAAGGAGTCGATGTATTGGTAGCAACCCCAGGTCGTTTGTTAGATTTACATAATCAAGGTTTATTATCGTTAAAACACGTAGAAATATTTGTTTTAGATGAAGCAGACCGTATGTTAGATATGGGTTTTTTACGTGATATTGAACGCGTAATGAAAATAATGCCAGCGAAACGTCAGAATTTAATGTTCTCGGCAACGTTTTCTAAAGACATTAAAAAACTAGCGAATGGAATTTTAAATCATCCAGCGCAAGTGGAAGCTACTCCAGAAAATACGGCAGTAGAGGCCATCTCTCAAAAAGTATATCGCGTAGCAAAAGGTAAAAAAACCGACTTAATTATCAAGTTAATTCTAGACGGGAATTGGAAGCAAGTTCTAGTGTTTGCGCGTACAAAACACGGCGCTAATAAACTGACCAAAAAGATGATTAGCGAAGGTATTACCGCAGCCGCTATTCACGGAAATAAAAGTCAGGGTGCCAGAACAAAAGCATTAGCAGGTTTTAAAAATGGAACAGTAAGTGTTCTCGTTGCGACTGATATTGCAGCAAGAGGCCTGGATATTCCATTATTGCCACACGTGGTGAATTTTGAAATCCCTAATATCTCTGAAGATTACGTTCACCGAATTGGTAGAACGGGTAGAGCAGGAGCAAAAGGAGAAGCTATTTCTTTAGTTAGTGCAGATGAAACTACTTTTTTAAGAGATATTGAAAAGTTAATTGGTGAGAAATTACCAGTTGAAATTATGGAAGGTTACGAGCCAGATCCTAATGCATCGACAGCACCAATTAAGCAAGGCGGTGGCGGCGGAAGGTCGCGTAACTCGAATAATTCGAAACCAAAAACTGCAAAGTCTAGTGAGAGTAAATCGTCTCACAACTCTAGACGTCCAAAACGTACTAACGACAGACGCTCTAAAAGTTAATATGCGTACTAGTTTAAAAGAAAAAATTATAAGCGTTTGCGATAAAAAAATAGCACAAAAAGGAGAGTCTGTCGGACTCTCTTTTTACGCTTTTTTTGCTAATAAAAATGATGATCCAGAGTTATTAATGGAAGCTGCAACGTGGTGGATTATAACACAAAAACTAGATCATTTTGAAAAGGCAGTAAAAATTAAAGCACTCGTTTTAAAGTCTTAATAAATGGAAACAC
Source organism: Bizionia sp. (assembly GCA_018067115.1). Taxonomy (GTDB): domain Bacteria; phylum Bacteroidota; class Bacteroidia; order Flavobacteriales; family Flavobacteriaceae; genus Bizionia. The sequence goes on from JAGPVI010000069.1 coordinate 8,089, forward strand.
AGCCAAACAATCCGTTACACGGTATTACATTAGAAAAAATTCTTACCGATTTGGAAGCGCATTATGGGTGGGAATACTTAGGTCTTACCATTAAAATTCGTTGTTTCAATGAAAATCCAACAGTGAAGTCAAGCTTAAAGTTTTTACGCCGCACACCGTGGGCACGAACTAAAGTTGAATACCTATATTTAAAAATGCTTAAAAGTCAAGCGTATAAAAAAAGCCTTAATTAATTTAAGGCTTTTTTTATGGCTTGAAATAGCGTGTTTTTTAAATGGGAAGGCATTTTGTTTTGTATTGAAAACTTCTGGTTAACCTCTATTTCTATGCCTAAATAGTTATGAGGAAATTGTTTTCTTAGTGCGGTAGTGAATCCATCGGCTTTGCCTAAATAGGGATAATTATATCTTACGGTTAAGCTACTGTCTTCTGTTTGCAAATTCCTTTTAAATTGTTTCGCCCATTTTTTTTCAATCGCTTTAGAAGAGTTGTAAAGAATACCGATATCACAAGTCCGCTCTTTAGCATTAAAAACGGGAGTAAAGGAATGGACCGATAAATGTAAGACGGTTTCATTGGTATCAATTAAAGATCTTATTTCTTTTTCTATCGCATTGCGATACGGTAAATACTGAGCTTTTATAATGGCTTCTTTATCCTTTTTAGCTAGCGTTTTTGTGAATTCTGAAAATATGTTTTTATGGTGTAACGAGCGATTTAATTCAATTAGCAATCTGCTAGTAATACTGAAATGAGAGTATATTGCAAGAGTTTTTACAGTATTAAAAATATCTAATGAGCCGAGGTCGTAACCACGATGCGATTGTAAAATGCTCTGACTGTTTTTAAAATATCCAGCATAGACAGTCGGGATGTTATTGCCCCCATGTTCGCATGTTACAATAAGTTTCATACTGAGAACAAGGTATTAGTTTTTAAACATTCTGCTAGTTTAGAGTATACGCTTTTAATTTGTGTCTCAGAATAATCATTATCAACCGCTTTTAAAATTCTAGTCGCTAGAGTCCCTTCCTCTAAAATCGTTTCAATGGCATGATAATGCGATTCGTGAATTGTTGCTTTCGTTAAACTATAGAGGTGTTTCCATACGGTATTTACCGTTGCATTTTCTGGAATGTGAAACAATTGTAAATACTTGAGATCTGTTATTTCGTACGTTTCGCCATCCTTAATTATAGGATTGAAAATGCTAAATAACTCTTCTTTTGTCCACGACTTTTGATCGCTTAAGGGCGCTAGTTGTTTATTAACTAGTAATTTTAGTGTCTCAATAATGAGAACGCAAATAGCGATATCTGCCTGCGGACATTCTTGTATATCGACTAATCTTATTTCTATGGCGTTTCTATCGAAACGTGCTATAGCACCCCGGGAGTTTAAAAAATGATGGTCTAAAATACCTTTGGTGTCTTTTGGTTTAATCGCTTTTTTAATGGGTTCGAAAATGGTAGAATAATAATCAAGTTTTGTAAACACACGTTCTGGGATTACCAAACCTGTCATTTCCGGAATTTCTTTTTGATTCGTTTTATAGTATTCTAATCGCGTGTCTTTAAATCCGGTATTTTTTCCTTCTAAAATAGGCGAGCTCGCGCATAAACCTGGTATTAATGGTAAAAGAACCCGAATGGCAGCATGCAATTTTTCGAATTCTTTATCATCAAAAAAAGGTAAATTAATATGTGTGCTTTGTACGTTACTCCAACCGTGACCTTTGCAGTCGAAAATACGATTATAGAGCTCGTAAACCTCACTATAAGAATGTTTCCAAAGCTGAGTGTCTGTTATGGGATTCATTAAAGGGTGAGCCGCTGTTGGTAATAACTTTGTGTTTTCCCCATCTAAAAGGTTGTTGATTTCAATAATATTTTTATAAAATGCTTCAGATAAATTATCTAAGTCCTTGGTAGGTCCATTGGTTTTTAACTCTACCACATGAGCTACTAATTCATTACTCCATGCGATAGCTCCGTTGTCGATATCGGAAGTTAATGCTCCGTTTTTTTTAGTTAGTAAGGCATCAACCTTAGGCGAAACTTTAAATGTAGCGTTATCAATTAGCATATATTCTAACTCGATGCCGTACACTTCAAATAAATGATATTTTTTATTCATTAGGATTCTAAACGTTTTTTTAATGCTGATAGAATTTCGGTATAAACAGCATCGCCATAATAAGCGTCTTCCACACCGAAATCAATGTTTGGGTTATCGTTAATTTCAATAACCATTGGTTTGTTATTCACTACTTTAATATCTATACCGTACAAGCCTTTACCCATTAGTTTGGCAGATTTAATAGCCATATTTAAAACTTTTTTAGGCACTTTTTCTATCGGTAGGCAATCGGCATCGCCATCTTGATCATTTTTGTTCTCTGCTTTCCAATTATAAATTTGCCAATGGCCTTTTGCCATATAATATTTACACGCAAAGAATGGTTTGTCGTCGATAATACCTATTCGCCAATCGTAATCTGACGGGCAAAACTCTTGGGCGATAATAAGGTCCGATTCTTTTAGCATTTCGCTAACAAGCGTATTGTATTCTTCGACTGTTTTGGCTTTTTTTACACCAAACGAGAATGTAGAATCTGGTGCTTTTAGTACACACGGCAATCCTGTAATTTCTAGAATTGTATCTCTATTTTCTTTATGTACTATGCACGTTTTTGGTGTGTCTATATTTGCATTTTGAAGTGCCTCGGCCATATAAACCTTATTACAACATTTTAAAATGGCATCGGGGTAATCTATAATAGCTAAGCCTTCTTTCTGTGCTTTACGGGCAAAAGCATAAGCTTCATTATTCACTTCTGTACTCTGGCGTATAAAAAGAGCATCAAAAGATGATAAACGTGATAAATCTTTAGGCTCTATAATTTCCACGTAAATATTCATCTTCTCAGCAACCTCTGTAAACCTCTTTAAAGCTTTAGCATTGCTTGGAGGTGCTGGGTCTTTTGGGTTTACTAATATCGCTAAATCGAAATCTGATTTTACCAGTTTTGGTGTGTCGTAACGCTTTTTTGAAAAATATTGATTTGCAAAAACACGAACACTCTCTTTATGTTCTTCTGGTATTTCATTTTCAGATATGGCACGGATACTTTGAATGTTCCATTTTGTGGTGTGATTGAATTTTACACGTAGAAACGGCATTTGAAAATGTCTGTAAAAAAGAGCGCTTAGTTCTTTGTATTTATGAGCAACGTTTTGACCAAAATAAATGCTTAAAGTAAACTCTTGAGATTTGATGTTTTTAAGATGATGCTGAATAACATCGTCAAACTCGTCCGATACAATACGGACCAGTTTCAGGGTCTTTAAGTCCACGATATTCTTCACTGTTGGAATTGCTAAATGTCCTCGAGCCTCTGCTAAAAGAGAGACGTAATAGCCTTTAGATTGATACGAGTAATCTTTACAAAGATTAAATATTCGTGCTTTCTTAAGTTGTGAGAATTTTGGGTTTGTTAAGTAGTCTTGAGACGAGATAACAGAAATATGATCAATGGCAACAGTCCATTTTTCTGGCTGATTAACAACAATGTATTTTTGCATTAAAGACGCTTTATAGCGATATAAATTTAAACTAAGTGTGTTGTGCTTAATTCAATTTTATGAGGGCACAATGTATAGTAAATGTATATTTTTTTTGAATAACTTTTACAAAAGCAAAAACTATTTTTAAGCTAATATTAATGTGGTGAAATACTGTTTATGGGTGTTTAGTTCGTTGATTACTAATGTGTTATTTTAATTGACGTAGACCTTCGTAAACCACAATACTCACTGCATTTGCAATGTTTAAACTACGAATGTGTTCACTGTGCAAAGGTATTTTATACAATGCGTCTTTGTGGATGTCTGTAATGGATTCTGGTAATCCAGATGACTCTTTTCCGAAGACTAAAAACAAGTTTTCATTATAGGGAATGTCCCAATGAGACTGCGTACCATGACTCGATAAAAAGACCATATCTGCACCTTTATTTTTATTGAAAAAGTCCTCTTTATTTTCGTAAATCGTTATATCGATATGTTTCCAATAGTCCAATCCTGCACGTTTTAAGCGTGCATCGCTAATTTCGAAACCAAAAGGTTTTACGAGATGTAAACGCGAACCGGAGCCTAGAGTTAAGCGGCCAATATTACCGGTGTTATTTGGTATCTCTGGTTCTATTAAAACAATATTTAAAGGCATTTTTTATAGTGGGCTTTATTAGATATTTGTTAAGTCGTTGTAAATAAACGAATAATTTAAAGTGTTCACTAATTTATCGTTAGAGACTATTTTATAAGCTGTATTAGGCTGGGTTGTGAAAACGGGGAGTGGTTTGTTGTATTTTTTTGCAAGCACCGTATAAAAGGTGTTACGTTGTGGGTGCGAGCTGCAACACGCATTAAATATAGTACGAGAATATTTGTTTGCTATAACCTCTTCAATTATGCCAATGCAGTCATCGCGGTGAATAAGATTTACATACCCTTTAGGATTTGCCATTTTTTTAGAAGACGATATAAAATTTGCAGGATTACGGTTGTAGCCAAATAATCCTGCAAACCTTAAAATTGTAGTTTCAAAATGTGATG
>JAGPVI010000250.1 GCA_018067115.1 Bizionia sp.
TTAAAGCATCTTGTAAACGCGAGATTTTTAAATCTTTTTCTTTTAAGCTTTCAAGAGATTTCTCAAGATTAGTTGCCCCTTTCGTTGTTAAAACGGTCATATCCTTAGACGTTTCAATTAGCGATTGGTTTGTAGCTCTCATATCGGCTAAACGTTCGCTAAGCTCTTTTGCTCTAGCTGCCGATGCTGCTTCGTCTGCTAAACAACGGTTTAATTTTACTGTAGCCGTGTTTAATAAGTCTTGTGTTTCCTTGTGCTTACCTTCTAATGCTAAGTATTCCTTTTTAGAAACACATGAGCCCAAAGTAAGTAGTGCTACTGCACCAAATAATATGATTTTTTTCATAATTTTATAAAGATGGTTTAATTGTTAAACAAATCAAAAGTATATAAAATTAAAATGTTAAAAGAAGCATTAACAAAACTTTTACTATAAGAATTACAAATTGCTATAAAAATGCTTTTTTTTGGCAAAGTATAGCCAAACTATACTGTTTTTAGTATAATAACCTTTAATTTTAGTATGTTGTCTTCGTTTTTTTAAAAGGGAAGTAAGGTGCATATAAAAGCTGAAATGTGCTTTTAAAATAGCTAAAATATGCAGTGGTTTTAATGCTATTAAAAATTTAAAAGCAGCTAAACCATCTAGAACTAAACGTATAAAAATCAATATAAAAAGATTCCCCGGGGCGTTTTTGGTTATACAAAAAAGACTATTTCTAAAATTTAAAAATGTTTTCTTCGGATTTAGAGCGTTTAATGTAGCCCCGCCAACGTGGTAAACTGTAGAAGTACCCACATATTTTACTTTATAATCTAAATTATAAGCACGCCAGCACAAATCAATTTCCTCCATATGCGCAAAAAAGGATTCGTCAAAGCCATTTAGGGCCTTATATGTATTTTTTCTTATAAAAAAACAGGCGCCAGAGGCCCAAAAAATGAGTGCGCTATCAGTATACTGATTAGTGTCTGCTTCTATAGTGTTAAAAATTCGTCCACGGCAATAAGGATAGCCATATTTATCTATAAACCCACCTGCAGCTCCAGCGTATTCAAAATGAGATTTGTTTTTATAGTCTAATATTTTAGGCTGAATGATCGCAGTTTCTGGTTCAGTTATAAAAGTATTAATAATAGGATTGAGCCAATTTTTGGTCACTTCTACATCGCTATTCAATAGGCAAAATAAGGGTTCTTCAACGTGTTTTAAAGCATCGTTATAGCCTTTAGCATAACCGCCATTGCTTTTGTTTTTAATTATTTTAACCGTCGGAAAATTATCGCGAATATAAGTCAGTGAATCATCGGTCGACGCATTATCGGCCACATAAACGGTCGCGTTTTGTGAGTACTCTACAACGGAAGGTAAAAAGGTCTCTAATAGGGTTTTTCCATTCCAATTTAATATAACAACAGCTAGTTTCATTCTTGTTTTTTATAATCAGGGATGTCTTTTAAAAAATGATACTTTTCGGCATCAAAATCCATTTGGCAATAATAGTGATTCAAACCATTAGTCACCATTAAATAGGTAGCGTTTAACGCTAAATTATAACGGGCAACTTGATCGAATGTATTTTGTTTTATAGCAATTTCAGGGGCTTTACACTCTACAATTAGGTGAATACTGCCGTCGGGATTAAAGATCACAATATCATAACGTTTTTTTAAATCGTTGATGATGAGTTCTTTTTCGACGTTAATTAATGATTTAGGGTAGTTTTTCTCTTCGATTAAATACGACACACAGTGCTGACGTACCCATTCTTCGGGTTGAAGAATTACGAATTTTTTACGAATAGCATCGAATATAGATACTTTATTTTCGCTATTTTTGAATCGAAACGAATATGTAGGGAAATTTAATTTTTGCACTACACAAATTTGGTGAATTTTTTTTGATGGACGAAGTTAAACAGTTAGTAACTGATATAAAAAAGAAAAATCTAAAACCTATTTATTTATTAATGGGTGAGGAGGCGTATTATATAGATAAAATATCAGATTTTATTGAAGATACGGTGTTAGCTGAAGAGGAAAAAGGATTCAACCAAATGGTAATGTATGGTCGCGATGTGACTATAGATGATATTGTTGGGCAAGCAAAACGGTACCCAATGATGGCCGATAAGCAGGTTATTATTGTAAAGGAAGCTCAAGATTTATCGCGAACAATAGATAAATTGATCGACTATGCTAAAAACCCGCAACTCTCTACCGTTTTAGTTTTGTGTTACAAATACAAGTCTGTAGATAAGCGAAAAGCCGTTTACAAAACCATAAAAAAGATGGGTGTCGTTTACGAAAGTAAAAAGTTATACGACAACCAAGTTCCGGATTGGATTCGTCGTGTACTAGCGACAAAAGGATATACTATAAACCCAAAGGCCTCACAGATGTTAGTGGAGTTCTTAGGGACCGACTTGGGTAAAATAAATAATGAACTAGAAAAATTGCAAATCGTTTTACCAAAAAATTCTGAAATTACGCCCGTTCATATCGAAGAGAATATCGGTATTAGCAAAGACTATAACAATTTCGAATTACGAAAAGCTATC
>JAGPVI010000255.1 GCA_018067115.1 Bizionia sp.
CCAGCACCATTTACCATACAACCAACGTTTCCGTCAAGGTCTACATAGTTAAGTCCTTGCTCACCTGCTTCAACTTCAATTGCGTTTTCTTCACGTAAATCGCGCATTGCAGCTAAATCTTTATGTCTATATAATGCACTAGCATCTAAAGATACTTTAGCATCTACAGCCATTATTTTATCATCACTTGTTTTTAAAACAGGATTGATTTCAAATAAAGCAGAATCAGATTCTACGTAAGCTTTATATAAAGAAGTAACAAATTTTGTCATTTCTTTAAAAGCTACTCCAGATAAACCTAAGTTAAAGGCAATTTTACGTGCTTGAAAAGGTAAAATTCCTGTTGCGGGATCTATTTCTTCAGTAAAAATTAAGTGTGGAGTCTCTTCTGCAACTGTTTCAATATCCATTCCACCTTCTGTAGAATACATAATCATATTACGACCAGTACCACGATTTAATAATACAGACATGTAATATTCCTCTGGCTCATTATCACCAGGGTAGTAAACATCCTCGCAAACTAAAACTTGGTGCACACGCTTTCCTTCAGCCGAAGTTTGAGGTGTAACCAAATCCATACCTATAATATTACCAGTGATAGTTTTAACTTCGTCTAAGTTTTTTGCTAACTTAACACCACCACCTTTACCACGACCACCTGCGTGAATCTGTGCTTTAATAACGTGCCAACCTGTTCCAGTATCTTCGGTTAATTTTTTTGCTGCAGCTACTGCTTCATCAGCATTTTGAGCAACAATACCACGTTGTATACGTACGCCAAAGCTGCTTAATAATTCTTTTCCTTGATATTCGTGTAAATTCATCTTTTAAGAATAAAAAAATTAGTTTTTCTTCGTTATAATATGGTGAAGAATTTTAATTCCACAAAAGTAATTAACCTTAAGCTTTTTACCAATATTTTTTAGAGTTGTTTATGCACAGTGACGCATTTTAAAGAAAGTTATCTCTTTATTTTACAAATTGCGTGGGTTTATTGCTCATTTCAAATTTATGGACTCCCACTTCTTACGTTTTATAAGATAAAAATAGGGTTCTATATTTTGCTATTCACCTTTGGAATTGGCATAAGCTCCGGAGGAATATGTTAGCTCATAACTGTGCGTGTAGACTTCGAAAATAATACCAAAAGGATCTTCGACATAACACATTTTGTACGGTTTATCATTTGGGTAATACGATCTTATGGGCATACGTTGCTTACCGCCATAAGCCACAATTTTTTCTATTAAGGATTCTATATCTGGGTCTTGAATACAGAAATGAAACAAGCCAGTATTAAAAGGACTAAATTCTGGAGCTTCTTTTACACCGTGAGGAAAAGAAAATAGTTCTATCCCTATACCATCGGAAGTTGATAAATGTGCGATTTCGAACTGCTCCCAATCGTCTCCAAAAACATCAATACACATTTGACCTATGGCTGTATCACTTTCTTTTTTAACTGTGGAAGGGCCCATAATAACATACCACCCCATAACTTCTGAGTAGAACGTTACGGCTTTTTTTATATCTGGAACCGTAATACCGATGTGTGAAAATGATTTAGGATAATTTTTAGCTGCCTTCATAATTTTTATTATTTACAATGCAAAATAAAACTATATTTACCTAAATAACAATAACATACCTATAAGTACCATAGTTACCAATAGGAGTAAATTATTCAATACCAGAAATTTAGAAAAACAAAATGACTAAAAATAATCACTGCCCCCTTAATTACACGATGAATTTAATTGGCACAAAATGGAAACCATTAGTTTTATTTCATTTATTGGAGGGCGCTGTTCGTTCTGGAGTATTACAAAAACAGATTGATGGCATTTCTAATAAAATGTTTACCCAAACGGTACGTGAATTAGAAAAAGACAGGCTTATTTACAGAGAAGTTTTTCCTGTAGTACCACCTAAAGTGGAGTATAGACTTAGTGACAGAGGGCAATCGTTAGAAACTATATTGAGACATTTAGACCACTGGGGATTACAAGACAGCGAACATTAAGTAATGGTATGTTTAATTATTGTAAAGGATTGTTTTTATTTTAAAAGGCTATAAAACACAAAAAGGCTACTATTATATTTTAATACCACTACTATAAGTTTCTTACAAGACATCTCCTTAAGAACTTATGTGTATCAACACTCCTCACGCACTACAAATTCTGATAAAATGTAAGTCCGTTTTGGTTATTATCGAAAAAAGCAAACTCTCGGGTTCCCCAAACAGTTTCTCTTAATTTCGTATTTTCGTGAAACACGTTTTTCTGTTTTAGCTCTTCGTATAACAACTCAATATTTTCGGTAACAATGCGCAACATAGGTTGGTGAACGGTATGCTCCCATTCTTTTACATCGTGCTGTTGTAAGTGTATTTCTATATGATCTTTACGAATTCCTGCGTAATGTGGTTGCTTAGAATCGTCTGCAAAAGCGATTGAAAACCCTAGAATATTGACATAAAAAGACAGCGTTTCTACAACATTTTGCACCGGTAAAACGGGATGTATTTGATGCAATATTGGCTTGGTCATAATTTATATTTTTACTGTGCCTGTAAAATGATTAACCTTTGCGTTAATTGGGTTTCCTGTTACACGACGAAAAGTTGACAATTGTCCGCAATGCCAAATAGCATCGGCAATGGGGCCATTAATAGCATTCCAAAACTCGTGCTCTTGAGTACCAAAAATAATTTTAAATTGAGAGATATCGCCACTGTTTTTTAAAATATCTGAAGCTTGCTTTAAATTATTTAAGGTTTTAGTTCTTAAATCGGTGTAGGACAATGTGTCGCTTGCAATTTTAGAATGTGGTTTTTGCAATGTTGCGTCTAAAATGACACAACTTAAATCGAAAATATGAGCTATGGTATTAAGCGCTGTTCTAGATTCGTTTGTAGGTTTGTATTCTAAATCTGATGTCTTTAAATCTTTAGAAGACCAATAAAACCTAAAGCCTAAGGCATCGACTTGTCGCGCTGCCACTGTTCCTGCAGTAAATTCTTGCGAAGCTTCTGGTAATTCGTAATATGGCAGCTTCTGTTCACTTTCTTGAGAAAGTGCTACTGTAGAAATAAATAGTATAAGTAAAGTTATTATTTTCATTGTGTTTTTATTTGCGTTAGCGGTTGCAGTGGCATCCTTTTTTTGTTTTAACAAAAGGCAAAAAAAGATATAACGAAAAACGCGACCTTTAGGTAACGCCCAAAATTAAATTTAGCTACTTGTTGTGTAACTCTTTATTTAGCTCCCTTTTATAAGCGTCTATATTAGCTTTTGTTTTAGTATCTAATTCTGGTTCCTTAATATCGGTATACGTTTTAAGGGTATCGTATAATATTTTTGCCACGAGGTAACGCGCCGTTTTTTTATTATCTGATGGGATACTAAACCACGGAGCATTGGGCTTAGAGGTGTTATTTAAGGCTTCTTGATAGCATGCCATATAATTATCCCAAAGTTTGCGTTCTTCTAAATCGCCAGCAGAGAACTTCCAGTTTTTTTCCTTTTTATCTAAGCGGCGTAACAAGCGATTTTTCTGTTCGTCTTTGGAAATATTTAAAAAGAATTTAAAAATGATGGTGCCGTTGGCTGCAATATGCTTTTCGAAATTATTAATTTGCTGAAAACGCTGCGACCAAAATTCTGGTGTGACATCGTCTAGACTAGTAACGTCTGGCAGCTGCTCGCCCAACAAATATTCTGGATGCACGCGAGTAACAAGTACATTTTCGTAATGCGTACGATTATGCACACCAAATTTACCACGGGCAGGTAATGCAATATAATGACGCCATAAATAATCGTGATCGCGCTCTAAACTAGTAGGCACTTTAAAACTATCTACCACCACACCACGCACGTTAAAATCTTTAAACACTTCGCGAATTAAACTGTCTTTACCCGCTGTATCCATACCTTGTAAACACACTAATACTGCGTATTTATCGTGCGCATATAATGTGTCTTGTAGTTTCCCTAACTTTTTACGAACGGTTTTTAATTCTTTTTTTAGCGTATCGTCGTCGGCTTCCATATCGATAGCGGTAGGCAGCTTTTTAAGATCTATAGCATCTGTAATTTTAAAGTCGGAAATGGAGATGTTTTTCATAGCAAATTTGTTTTATTTTGAAGCAAACAATTTTACGTCTTGCTCGCTCACTTCTTTACCACCAAGAATAATTAATCGTTCTACCACATTGCGAAGTTCTCTTATATTTCCTGTCCAATCGTATTCTTGAAGCAACTGTATTGCTTTTGGGGAAAACGTTTTTATGGCGGTACCTTGCTCGCTAGATATTTTAGACGCAAAGTGAGTAATTAGCATTGGGATATCGTCTCGTCTCTCGTTTAAAGCGGGTACATTAATTAAAATAACGGCTAGACGGTGGTATAAATCTTCTCTAAAATTCCCTTTTTCTATTTCTGCTTTTAGGTCTTTATTGGTTGCTGCAATAATACGCACATCGACTTTAATATCCTTGTCACTACCAACGCGTTGTATTTTACTTTCTTGTAGCGCACGCAATACTTTGGCCTGTGCCGATAAGCTCATGTCGCCAATTTCGTCTAAGAAAATAGAACCTCCATTTGCTGCTTCAAATTTTCCTGCACGTTCTTTTATAGCGCTAGTAAAAGCACCTTTTACGTGACCGAATAATTCACTTTCTATTAATTCGCTAGGTATTGCGGCACAATTTACCTCAATCATATTTCCTTTTGCACGTTCGCTTTTTTCATGTAACCAATGGGCAACAAGTTCTTTTCCTGTTCCGTTTGGGCCTGTAATTAACACACGAGCATCGGTTGGTGCAACTTTATCTATAATATCTTTTATTTGCGAAATGGCATCGCTAGCACCAATCATTTCATACTTTTTACTGACCTTCTTTTTAAGAATTTTATTCTCTGTTACGAGCTCTTTTTTATCTAGGGCGTGGCGTACCGTGTTTAAAAGTCGGTTTAAATCTGGTGGTTTCGATATATAATCGAAAGCCCCTAAACGCATTGTATTGACAGCGGTATCTAAATCTCCATGTCCAGAAATCATAACAATAGGGATTTCTGGTTTTATCTTTTTAATGGCTTCGAGCACTTCAACCCCATCCATTTTTGGCATTTTTATATCACAAAGTACTAAATCGAAATCCTCTTTTTTAATTTTTTCTATTCCTGCTAGTCCGTCTTCGGCTTCTTCCAGTTGATATTTTTCATTTTCTTCGGAAAGAATTTTTACCAATACGCGCCTAATAGCCGCTTCATCTTCTATTACTAATATTTTAGACATTATATTTTAAATTTTAATCCTGTTCGTAAATAAAGTGCATTATCATTGTCCAAATTATAGACATCTTCCCGGTCTTTATCACGCAGTCTATTGTTTATACTCACTGTATAACCTAGATAACTATACCAAACTAAATGCTCTGTAAAACAATATTCGTATCCTAATCCTGCAACGATTACAGACATTGAAAGGTTTTCTGCTACTTTACCATTTATTAACAATGCGTCTTGAGCATTTGCAAAGTAACCATCCATACTTACATAAGTTTGCACAATATTTTTGTCATTAAAAAAGTACTTTACATTTGTTTTAGGAATCCCCAAATTATAAGACCAGTTCTCATTAACGCGTCTAAAATAGCTAACAAACGGCAATGGTAATGGAATACCTGTAGTACTATTATAAGTTAACCCTAGTATTAATCGGTAGGGTTTATCTAAAGACTTGTCGTCTCTACGGTCATTAATTGCGTAAACACCTCCATTTAAAAACAGATCATTAGATGTTATTTTATGACGAAGCGTAGAGGCTATTCGCGGGGTTATTTTTGCCCCCATTCGCCATTGTTCTGACACTTTAAAAGTATAGGCTAAATTAAAATCTATAATATGCAAGCGTTTAAAATTGGATGTTGGAAACGGGTACTTATCTTCTAAATCTAAAGAAACGCGACTGTACTCTCCTCCTACAACTATGTAAGCATCATTTTTTAATTTAATGGGATAGTTAATT
>JAGPVI010000273.1 GCA_018067115.1 Bizionia sp.
TACCACGGTAAAAACATTGAATTTGTAAGTATTTCTACAGATAATGGTCGTGGTTATAGAGCAGACACTCCAGAAGAATCTGCTAAATTAGCGTACGAAGGATGGAAAAAAATGGTAAATGAAGAAGAGTTAGGCGGTATCCAGTTAATGTCGGATAAAGCATTCAAATCTGATTTTATTAGAGCATATAAAATTAATTCTATTCCTAGATTCTTATTAATTGATCCAGCAGGAAACATTGTAAGTGCTGATGCTCCAAGACCATCAGACGAGAAACTAATAGAGCTTTTTAACAGCCTAGAGATATAGGTTTTACAATACATAAACTACAAAAAAAGCGAACTTTAAAGTTCGCTTTTTTTATACTTCTAAATCACTGTTTTTTATTTTTTACGTTGGCCCTTTGTGTTAGTTTTAGTTTTTGCTTTCGATTTTCTTTTTTCGTCTTCTTCAGGCTGCTCTGGCTCTTGAGCTTCTGGCTGGCTGAATAAATCTAAATAAGCTTCGGCGATACCATCTATAACATCGCTCGCTGTTAAACTTTGATACCCAAAATCTTCTATAATAACATCGGCAGCTCTACCGTGTAAATACACGCCAAATATTGCGGCTAGTAGAGGCTCGTAACCTTGAGAAATTAATCCAGTAATTACACCGGTTAACACGTCTCCTGTTCCTGCTGTTGCTAAGCCAGGGTTTCCTGTGGCATTTACAAATAGTTTTTCTTGAAACACGGTAATGGTATTTGCGCCTTTTAAAACGATAATAACATTGTGCTTCTTAGAAAAAGCTTTCGCTTTCTTTAACTTATCAAAATCATCTGTCCACTTTCCTATTAAGCGCTCCAATTCTTTTGGGTGTGGCGTTAACACCGAAAATTCTGGCAACAGTTTTAAGGCCTCCTTACTTGTAGCTAAACAATTAATAGCATCGGCATCGATAACTAAAGGTTTGGTATTCGTTTTTAAAAACTTAGTAAAAGCATCAATAGTTCCTTTTTCTGTCCCCATCCCTACTCCTATACCAATAACCGTTGGTTCAATATTAAAAGTAATATTTGTAAGGTGTTCCTCGTTAGCATCAGTAATTACCATAGCCTCCGGTAAACTCGTTTGTAAAATAGTATAGCCACATTTAGGTAAAAAAGCGGTTACTTTTCCGGCTCCAGAAACCAATGCCGCTTTACTCGCCAATGTTACCGCACCTATCTTTCCATAGCTTCCGCCAATTATTAAACTATGACCAAAAGTTCCTTTATGAGAAAACCGTTCTCTAGGCTTATACAATGGTAATACTTCATTTTTACCAATAAGCTCTGCTTCAGTTTGTGTTTCAACCAGATACTGAGGATCTAAACCTATATTTAAAACCTCCCATTGTACCGTAAAACCAGCTGTTTCAGGCAGAAAGAAAACCAATTTCGGGGTTTGAAAACTTAAGGTATGAGACGCAGAAACAACCGTTTCTGGATCGCTAGGTACTTGATCTGTATGTAAGCCCGAAGGCAAATCTATAGATAAGGTGAACGCTTTCGATGCCCTAAAATGATTAAAAAGTCCTTTTACCCAAGTATCTACAGGTCTATTAATACCTATACCAAAAACAGCATCTACAATAATATCATTTCCATCTATAGGAGGAAAATCTTCCTTACAATTTAATAATGTTGGCCATTCTTTAGTTGTGTTTTTAATATGGTCGTAATTAATTAGAAAGTCTTTAGAGCGTTTCGTACTACAATTTACAACGTAGGTGTGCACGTTATAGCCATGGGTTATTAAATGTCGAGCCACCACTAAACCATCGCCACCATTATTACCAATACCACAAAACACATGAATAGGCACTTGAGCACCTTGCATACGCAGATGTAACCAATTAAAAATCTGAATGCCTGCGCGTTCCATTAAATCTGTGGAGCTAATATTTTGCTTTTTAGCAGTCAATGCATCACCAGCGTAAATTTGATCTTTTGTAAATATCTTCATTTATAATCGTCTATAATTAATCGTTCTATTTGATTTTTAAAAGGTTAGATCACCTATCCTTAGTTATTAAAGGATATAAAAATCATATTTTTTAACCTAGTTAAAAGTAAAAGTAATATATTTATAAGGCATAGCACAGAAAAATGTACAACAAAACTATAATATTAAATGCTCCATCTACCGTTTTTAAAGGGGGCATTTCTATGGGCTATAGCTACTCCAAAACGGGGTCAACCCGCTAGGGTTATACACAATTCACTTCCTGCTTTTTATAGTTTTTTATACTATCAACAACCAAGTAACTAACTAAACCATTTTCTCATGCAAGTATTAAAATTTGGAGGCACGTCTTTAGGAACATCTAAAAACATAAATCAGGTCATTTCAATTGTTGAAAAGAAAGCTGTAAATAACAAAATTATTTGCATAGTTTCTGCAGTTGGAGGCATAACAGACGCCTTATTAAAAGCGGGGCATTTAGCGAAAGACAAAAACGCTGATTATAAAAAAGTCTTTCATCAGATTAAAAAGAAGCACCTTTTAATTGCTGAGGAATTAATTTCGGCACCAGTTAAAACGTTTCTATTAGATTTAAACAGTCAACTAGACACCTTAAAAAAACTTTTGGATGGTATTTATTTAATAAATGAAATATCGCCTCAAACGGCCGACAAACTAGTCAGTTTTGGAGAGCTCCTTTCCTCTTATATTATTACGGAAGCTTTCAAGGATAACGGAAACAAAGTCGTTAGAAAAAACGCACAAGAACTTATTATCACCAATTCAAACTTTACAAAAGCAGAGGTTAAGTTTGAAATAACCAATAAAAATATTGTTCACTATTTTAAAACTGCAAAGCAACAAATCACCATAGTACCAGGGTTTATTTCAACTTCCGAACATAATGAAATAACAACGTTAGGACGTGGTGGATCAGATTATACTGCGGCGATTATTGCAGCGGCTTTAAAAGTGGATGTTCTTGAAATTTGGACAGACGTAAGCGGGATGTTTACAGCTAACCCAAAATTGGTAAAACAGGCTTATCCTATTTCTTACATTTCGTATCAAGAAGCTATGGAGCTGTCGCATTTTGGAGCAAAAGTTATCTATCCGCCTAGCGTGCAACCCGTATTATTTTTAAATATTCCTATTCATATAAAAAACACGTTGCAACCCGATAATAAAGGAACAGTTATCACCAACGATCCGCAGTATTACAGCGCCGAAAAACCACCCGCAACAGGAATAACAAACATTAATAACATCGCACTATTAACGCTTCAGGGCAACGGAATGGTTGGCGTTCCAGGCTTTTCAAAACGGCTGTTCGAAGTCCTAGCTAATCATAAAATAAACATTATTTTTATTACTCAAGCATCGTCAGAACATTCCATTTGTTTCGGAATTGATGTACATGATGCGCCTTTAGCTGAAAAAATAATTAATGAAGTTTTCGAATACGAAATTGACACCCGTAAAATCGACCCTATATTAGTAGAAAAAGAGTTATCCATTATCGCTCTTGTTGGCGATAAAATTAAAAACCATCAAGGAGTTAGTGGTAAAATGTTTAGTGTTTTAGGGAAAAACAATATTAATATAAGGGCAATCGCTCAAGGTGCTTCCGAGAGAAATATATCGGCAGTTATTGCAGAGAAAGATGTAAAGAAAGCTTTAAATGCGGTTCACGAGCGCTTTTTTGAAAGTGACACAAAACAATTAAATGTATTTATTACCGGAGTCGGAAATGTTGGTGAACGCTTAGTGGAGCAAATAAAACAGCAGAAACACTATTTGCTAAAAAATCATAAAATTAATGTGCGTATAGTAGGACTTTCAAATTCTAGAACGATGTTATTTAATGCTGAAGGTTTAGCTTTAAAAGACTGGAAAGAAGATTTAAAAAAAGGTCAAAAAGCATCTATACTCACTTTTTTAGACACTGTAAAAGCACTCAATTTGCGTAACAGTATTTTTATAGATATAACGGCAAATAGCGAGGTTTCTAAATTATACGAACAGTATTTAAAAGAAAGTATTGCTGTGGTGGCGTGTAATAAAATAGCCTGCTCCAGTTCTCAAAAAAACTACTCTACGTTAAAGCAGCTCTCCCTAAAATACAATGCACCCTTTTTATTTGAAACCAATGTAGGTGCAGGATTACCAATAATCGATACGCTAGGAAATTTAATGGCTTCGGGGGATAAAATTACGAGTATTCAAGCCGTTTTATCTGGAAGTTTAAATTTTGTATTCAATAACTTTAATGCGAATTCAAAATTCCATGACGTTGTAAAACAGGCCCAATTAGAAGGCTATACCGAACCCGATCCTAGAATAGATTTAAGCGGTATCGATGTGGCACGTAAAATATTAATTCTGGCACGAGAAAGTGGTTTTGAAATGGATTTAGACGCTATAAAAAACGATTCCTTTTTAACTGTAAGCAATTTAAAAAGTGATACCGTAGACGACTTTTACAAGACACTTATTGAAGATGAAAATTATTTTCAAAGCCTATACGCTTCCGCTGAAAGTAAAAACTGCCAGTTAAAATATGTTGCAGAATTTAATAATGGGAAAGCTAAAGTAGGACTAAAAGAAATTCCGGTAGGTCACCCCTTTCACAATCTAAAAGGGAAAGATAATATTGTTATGTTTTATACACAGCGTTACCCCGAGCAGCCTATGATAATTAAGGGTGCTGGCGCTGGTGCCGACGTGACTGCTTCTGGCCTATTTGCAGATATTATTCGTATTGGAAACAATTAAAACG
>JAGPVI010000286.1 GCA_018067115.1 Bizionia sp.
AAGTAGATAATGGTTAAAAATAAAAAAATAAAAAAAAAGGTATGAAATTATTTGAAATAAACTAAAAAGGATTCTATATTTGCACCCGCAATCAGGGCATACTTGATGAGACACTCGGAGAATTGGCAGAGTGGTCGAATGCGGCAGTCTTGAAAACTGTTGAGGGTCACACCTCCGGGGGTTCGAATCCCTCATTCTCCGCTAGGAATAGCATAAATTCCACCAAAACCCTATAAACACTATGTTTATAGGGTTTTTACTTTTCTACATATTTCAAATTATAACATATCATAATAATAATATCCTATTCGGTGCACTATTACGGCTTTCCGTAACATAATATAAAAAATATTATCTATATTGTGTGTGCTATTAATTAAACCTATTCCTCACCCTTGGTGTACTTTTAGGTTATAATAGCAATAGCCTTTTTATGTATAAAACTAACAGATAGACAACCAATAAAGAAGTTAATGCATTGGTTTTATACTCATATAAGTAAGTTGTAAGCAATAACTCGAACTTACGGAAATTAAACGTTTAGCATCGGGAATAATAGTGCGGATATCCACTAGATTTAGTATGGGTCTGTTAATAAAAAGACCCTATAAGCTTTTCGATTTAGATCGTGTGAGAGTTCTACTATCAAATACGAATAAATTCGCATAAAAGCTTGGTTAAGGTAGTGATTTAATTTTAGAAAGTCAAATTTGATAAATCACTATCTACAAATACTAAATCTAGTGGATGAGATGATTTCATAGGGTTTCCCGAGCTTTAAGATTGACGCATTCTTATCAGTCCTGTTTGATAAAAATGATAAATCATAAACCGCAAAACATTTAAAAGCGATTTTAAGTAGCATTCTAGTGACAAAGTAATTAACACACCAAACCAGGTTAAAGACAAATTAATTACTGCAATTACAACATCATATATACTTCATTTTTGTCCAGTACTAATTCATTTTTTTTGTTTAAATTGAATGCCAGTATTTACTTGCAAAGTAAATCGCTAAATCAAAAACGAAGCATATACGTAACCGTTGTGCGTTATTTAAAAATGAAAAATAAGCAGTTTAATATTGATGATAATCAGTTGATTATTTCCACGAGGAAATCGCCTATTTTTATTCGAATTGTTTTAACGACTTTTCTTGTTCTAATAGCATCGATTCCAATTGCGGTTACAATTTTTGTCTTGAAATCTGGAGAAGGACCATTTATCGGAATAGTCTTTTCATTTCTACTTTGTTGGGGTATTGGCTTTTATTTGTTAAAACTAACACTTTGGAATTCTGTTGGCAGAGAAATTTTAAGTATGGAGACTGACAAGATTTCTTATGTTGCTGATTATAGGCTTTTCAAAGATGGACGGAAAGAAATCGAAATAAAGGACTTAGAAACGGAATTAATTCACAAAGAACAATCTGATAACCCTCTTGGAAGACTAAGATTGAGAACCAAATCGAATTCACTTGAAACTGTTCTTCAAATGACAATTTCGGAAGTAGAAGAATTAAGGAAGGAAATAAAAATGCGCTACAACATTACATAAATGCAATAGCAGGTAAATGCTTAGCCCAAAAGTAATTTTATATATTTAAAGCCTGGTATAAACCGAAAGGTCAGTGCGTTAATCCCGCTACTGCGTTTATACGAGACGTTGTGCGTAATATGAAAAAACTCACGAAATCAATTAAATATTGGAAAAAGAATTAGAATTTTACAGTTTATTTTCAGCTCAAAAAAGTAAAGAAGCTGTACTAAAATCAAACTTCTCATCTGACTTCTTTGATGTCTTTGGCGACAATGTCAATTTTGAAATTCCGGTTAAAACTAAAATTGTTTTAGGAAAAACTATGTATGACAAAATCGATTTTAACGACGGAATTAACTTTGTGATTTCTGAACAGTTTTTAAAAATTTTAACGAAAAACAAACTTACTGGATGGAAAACCTATCCTGTAGAAATAAAAAATACGGATAAAAAATATTACGGATTTCAAATAATTGGAAAATCTGGACCTTTAAAAGAAAAGAAACAAAAAGGATTTCACATTGGCTATGAATTTGACAAAACGAGTTGGGACGGAAATGATTTTTTTACACCTGAAAAAACACATTTAAGATTTTTGAGTGAAAAAGCTAAAGAAGTTTTAAATTGTAAAAAAATAACCAATATTGAAATTGAAAATATTAAAACAATAGAAAACTACTCTTTTGGAGAAGAATAAAATATCACACACAACAAAGTATAAAAACAACTGCAGTTTAGTGCTAAACCAAAGGTCGTTGCGAGTTTGTAACATCTGATTTTCCGTTGGAAAATCCTCGCATACAAAACCTCACTATTCTTACACAAACACGTTGGCAACATTAAAACCTACCTAGATAATGATTTTAAAAAAAATGACATTCAAAATATTTATAGCTATCCTTATTAGCATTCAAGCAATTGGTCAAAACCAAAATAATTTTACTCTAAAAGGAGAAATAAAAGATAGCGAGACCAAGTATTTAACAATTTCAAATGGTTTCATTTCTAGCGCTTTTTCTAAATTCAAACTAACGAACGATAAAAACAAAGTCATAGATAATAAATTTATAATTGAAGGTGAATTTGAATATCCACATGCATTTAGATTTATAACAAATACAGGAGATATTTCAGGTTTATTTTTTATCGATAAGACAGAACAAGCTGTTTATATTGATGAATTAGGATTGTATAATTCCCCTAAAATTACCAACTCTAAAACAAATAATGAATATGTAAACAATTATCTACCACTTATAACAAACCTACTGTCTGAAGATGAAAACATAAAGAAATCTTGGAACGATTCTCTTTCAGAAGTTGATAAGTCAGAAATTATAGAGGGTAGAAAAAGAATTAGAGAAGAAAAAAATGTAGTATTATTAAAATATTTAGGAAAGAACCCTAATTCTTTTGTAGGTATGTGGTTGTTTGCAGAAAACTTCTCTATTTATGGTTATAATACTATTTATGAGGATATGTATAATGCAATGAGTAACGAGCTTAAAAACACTTATAGTGGACAAGGTTTAAATCAAAAGTTAAAAGAAACTAGAATTTCTTCCGTTAATGGGTATTTGCCAAATGCAACCTTACTAGAATATAACGGAAAGGAAACGAAAGTAAAATTTAGTGATTTGGGAGCTAAATATATTTTAGTAGATTTTTGGGCAAGTTATTGTGGTCCCTGTATTAAACAATTTCCAAACTTATTAGATTTATATAAAACAACATCACGCGAATTCTTTGATATTTTGGCGATTTCTATCGATGATAATAAAACAAAAAAAGCGTGGAGCACGTTTTTAAACAAACAAAGTTTACCTTGGAAACAATATCTTGATGAAAAAGGGTTTGCGGAAAAACTGTTTATAAATTCAGTCCCAGCAAATTTTTTACTTGACAATGAAGGTAAAATTGTATTAAGAGATTTTACGGTTGATGAATTAGACGAGTTTTTGAAATTAAAAGAAACAGAAAACTAATAGTACAGAAGAACGTTGCACAACACGAGTATAAACGCAATAGCGGATAAGTGCTTAAGCCAAAAGTAATTTTATAAATCACTAGTCAATGATTAACCGAAAGGTTCGTGCGTAAATCCCGCCACAACTTTTAAACATAAACGTTGTAAATAATTATGAACAAAACACTTAATATATCTTATTTTATTTCAAAGTCAATTTTTGTCTTTGGTATTGTTTTATTTACTATGCTGTCTATAAGGCACCTTATAGGAGTAGAATACAATTATTTAGGAGGTGGATATGAATGTCCTATTAAATTACAAGTATTAGACTACCCAATAATAGTAATAGGTATAATTATATGTCTTTTTTCATTTTTTTATTATCCGCTACTGTTATCGTTCATAATTTTGTTTTTGATTTTTAGAAATAGAAAAACAACTAATAAAACACAAGCTACCTTTAGTATTAAGCGATATTTTATGTTGTGTTTATTGACATTTTTAATCGGATTTATAGTATTAGGAATGTCTTCTTACTTATGGGACGTTTCTTCGGTATGCAATTAATCTAAAATCAACTCAAAAAAACTACTTACAATAATCGCTATAATTAATTGCTTGGTTCTAGCCTACTTGGAAATTCCTACGGAATTGCCAATGGTAAGTACCTGTTTGCAATTGTCCGTGACGTACCAGGCCACTGCTCATACACGAAACCGATGTGCGTAAGTTTGAAAGAACTATGCGGAAAACCGTAAGGTTATTATTTTCTAAAAATCTTACTTTGTAAACATTAAGTTTAAGAAGAGAAATTAACCTAACCAATCAAATACAATTATGAAGAAAATTACTTTATTACTAATTGGAGCAACTTTTATAGTTTCTTGCGGCAACAATAAAGAAGAACAAATGTTGTACGATTACCAACAGAAAAATGTTAAGGCTTTAAACTTTGACTTGAAAGACCTTGACTATAATGTTCAAGAAATTGAAAAAATTGCAGACATAACTGCCGCTGACAGTATAAAACAATTAAAACAAGAACTTGCTGAATTTTGGACAAAAACTCCTGAACAATCACTTGTTGACACTTTAAGCTTCCAATATGTTAAGATCGTTTTGAATAAGAGTATAGCTCAACAGGACACATTACAAAAACTTTATCAAGAATCTGTTTTAACAGCAATAAAAATAGATGATTATTCATACGAGTTGGAATCAAAAAGAAAAAGAGATAAAGCAATGGATGAAATGTTTGATTATAAAAATACACTTATGAATGTTGAGAAACTTGAAGGACGTTATAACGAATTTTCTAAACAACCAGAAGCTGTACTTTCGACAAAATATAAGGCAATTTATTCTTTAAAAAATCCAATGTTGGGAAATACAAAACAGACTTTTGACAAAGTTTTTTACACTAATAAAGCACAAACTGAATTTATAAAAGAAGATAGTGCGGAGCAAAAATAAAAACCTACGCACAATACCGCATCAAAATAATTTCGGCTTAGCCCTTAACCAAAGGTCGTTGCTATTTTTTAACGTCTGATTTCCCTTCGGAAAATCCTCTGACACAAACACGTACTTTTCAAGAACTGTGTTAAAAAACAAGTAATTATTAATTTAAATTATTTAAAACACTTCTATAGTTTCTATCATATTTCAACCCCGATTTAGCTAAGGCAAATGCCTGTTTTAAAAGCTTATTACAAACAGCTATTAATGCTATT
>JAGPVI010000288.1 GCA_018067115.1 Bizionia sp.
GTAATTTGCTCTGCCGATAAAGCCACAACACCACCAGTTCCAGTTGCTGTATCCCAATCTGGAGCAGTAAGCGTATCTGTTATATTTACTTCGTTGTAATTTGGTATTTTAACTATTTGAACTTGTCCTGAAAAATTATAAGATCTAACAAGAGGATATTTCAAAGTTATAGTATTTCCTGAAATACTTTCTATTTCAAAAAACTCATAATTTCCTGCTTGGTTAATAGCTGTAACAGAACCTCCGGAGCTCGAGTTCGTTGTATCTAAATCTGCCCCTTTCATTTGAATTATTAATGCTTTATCATCAGCAGAAAAACTAGCACTATCACTTACAGTAATCGTATCTGTACAGTTAGCATCACAAGGATCGCAAGCACCAGCATTCATACTAATTACCGATGCATAGGAATTAACGATACCAGAAATAGATGTTTGACTTGAACCTGTAAAACTAAATGATATAAAAAAAAGTGACAATAAGGACTTTTGAAATAAAGAAAACATTGAGGTTTTGGTAAAAATTCTCATAATAATTATGGTGTAAAATGTCTTAGGACTTAACTTTTCAACAATATGTGATTAGCTTAAATAACTTAAAGTATAGCGAACGAATTAACGATGTAATTGATCAGCTTTTTAGTTTAAATTGATAAAACGAGATTTGTGCGGATTGCTATTGACAAGAGGGTAACCCGCTTTATAATTTATTCAGTGTTTTACTAAAGAAATAAATACATCTATATAAAAGGTAAAAAATATGATGCGAAATAGGACTTCTGAGGAATTCTTCAAAGTATAATTTTTGCTATTATTAATTATAGTAGGTGTAAATATAAAAATACATCTACCTTGACTTTGGCGCTAAGAACGTTAATTAAAAGTTAATTACTCGGTTTTATTCGATAAAACACTATATAATTCTGTTGTATCGTTATTAAAACACTAATAATACACTACTAGATTACTTTTATTTTTAAAAAAACTTAAAACTTACACCTCGAAAGAAAAGCAATGCAGTTTAGACATTTAAGAAATACTGCATTATATTTGTCCAAATTTATGATTATGAAATTTCAAGACGAAATCAACAGACGCCGAACCTTTGGTATTATTGCTCACCCCGATGCAGGTAAAACAACACTAACAGAAAAACTACTTTTGTTTGGAGGTGCTATTCAAGAAGCGGGGGCTGTAAAAAGTAACAAAATTAAAAAGGGAGCGACGAGTGATTTTATGGAAATTGAACGCCAACGTGGTATTAGTGTGGCAACATCTGTTTTAGCTTTTGAATACGACGGAATTAAAATTAACATTTTAGATACACCAGGACACAAGGATTTTGCCGAAGATACATTTAGAACACTTACTGCTGTAGATAGTGTTATTGTTGTAATTGACGTCGCTAAAGGTGTCGAGGAGCAAACCGAAAAGTTAGTAGAGGTTTGCAGAATGCGTAATATACCTATGATTATTTTTGTAAATAAAATGGATCGTGAAGGTAAGGACGCCTTTGAATTGCTTGATGAAATTGAACAGAAACTTAATTTAAGAGTAACACCACTAAGTTTCCCTATAGGGATGGGGTACGATTTTAAAGGAATCTATAATATCTGGGAGAAAAACATTAATTTATTTAGCGGTGATAGCCGAAGAGATATAGAGGAAACCATTGAGATTTCGGACTTGAGTTCTCCAGAATTAAATAAATTAATTGGTGATAAACCTGCCGAAACTCTTCGTGAAGAATTGGAATTAGTTGAAGGCATTTACCCTAAATTCGACAAGCAAGAGTATTTAGATGGTAAATTACAACCTGTCTTTTTTGGATCTGCTTTAAATAGCTTTGGTATCCGTGAGCTTTTAGATTGCTTCGTTGAAATAGCACCAAAACCAAGACCTAAGAAGAGTGAAGAACGCTTAGTAGAACCTAACGAAGATAAGTTTACTGGTTTTGTGTTTAAAATTCACGCCAATATGGATCCAAACCATAGAAACCGTCTCGCTTTTATTAAAATCGTATCTGGTGAGTTTAAAAGAAACACCACCTATTTACATGTAAGACACAACAAAAAAGTTAAGTTTTCGAGTCCCAATGCCTTTTTTGCTGAAAAGAAAGAAATTGTGGACATCTCATACCCAGGGGATATCGTAGGGTTACAAGATACTGGTACTTTTAAAATTGGAGATACACTAACAGAAGGTGAATACCTTAACTATAAAGGAGTTCCTAGTTTTTCTCCAGAACATTTTAGATATATTAATAATGCCGATCCTTTAAAATCTAAACAATTATATAAAGGAATTGACCAGTTAATGGATGAAGGTGTAGCCCAATTATTTACCTTAGAATTAAACGGAAGAAAAGTAATTGGAACTGTGGGGGCTTTACAATATGAAGTTATACAATACCGATTAGAACATGAATACGGTGCTAAATGTACATACGAAAATTTAAATGTATTTAAAGCGTGTTGGGTAGAACCTACCGATCGTAAAAATGAAGAATACAAAGAATTTTTAAGAGTGAAGCATCGCTATTTAGCCAAAGACAAAGACGATCAATTAGTTTTCTTAGCCGATTCTTCGTTCTCTTTGCAAATGACCCAACAGAAATATCCAAGTATAAAATTCCATTATACTTCAGAATTTAACTAAAAACTGCTTTAAATCGTTTTTAAGACCTTTAATTAGCCTTTACATAAAGTAAC
This sequence comes from Bizionia sp., assembly GCA_018067115.1. Taxonomy (GTDB): domain Bacteria; phylum Bacteroidota; class Bacteroidia; order Flavobacteriales; family Flavobacteriaceae; genus Bizionia. The sequence continues at coordinate 2,711 of JAGPVI010000288.1, forward strand.
ATAAGAATAATTTTATAGGTACTTAAACATATATTTAAAGACGTCTGTTTTTTGGCGATATCAATAAAACCAAGAATACATCCTCTTTTAAATAGACAAAAACTATTATAATAAAAAACTCCTTTTGAAAGTTCAAAAGGAGTTTTTTTATTTAAGCTTGACCCGTTGGTCCAAAATTTAATGGAATTGCAGGTTACTCGTAATTAAAATATTTTGAGCACCTCCAATATAACTTTTAGGCTTGTCCTGTTGGTCCGAAATTTAATGGAATTGGAGGTTGCTCGTAATCTTTAATTTCTCCGTGCGCTTGCTCGAAACGTTGTACATTTTCACCTAATGCTTTAAGCAATCTCTTTGCGTGTTGCGGCGTTAAAATAATTCTCGA
>JAGPVI010000289.1 GCA_018067115.1 Bizionia sp.
TGGTGGTGCTGTCGATGGACAGTCGGCAGAAACACGTTTAATTACCGAAAACACATCAGAGTTATTAGCACCTGCTAGACAGCCGAATTATATTCGTTTACCAGAAAATGGCGGCACAAAAACATATTATACATCGTACAATGCGCCAATTCTAAATGATAAAAATATTGAGGATATAAGAGCACTGGCTAAAAGCATTAGGAAAACTATGGATGCGACCTCAGATTCCGATCACGCGTACGATGTGGAGTTTGGATTTAAAGACAATAAATTATGGTTGTTTCAAATCCGTCCGTTTGTAGAAAACAAACAGGCTAAAAGCTCAGAATATTTGATTTCGATATCACCAAAAATTAATTTAAACAAAAACGTAGCATTAACCACAGCACTATAATTATGAAAAAACTTTTCTATATTACTATCACTCTTTGCATCGTCTTATCATTTGGTTTCATATCGTACCCTATCGATGGCTATGAGTCTACAGGCATTTCTAGGTTATACCACTTACGAAAAATGCAAGTAGACAGTGTGCCATACAAAAGAATTCCTGCCGGTGCTTATTTAAATCTAGAAGACATAAAACTGAATTTAAAATCGCGCGCTACAGACAGTCTAAACGCCATTTTAAAAGAAGATGAGGGGTTTACAAAAGAAATGCGCGCACTATTTCCTGGTAGCGGGTATTCGGCAGCTATTTTAGACATGAGTAACCCTGACAATTTACGCTATGCTGCTTTTCGTGAAAATGTAGGCTATCAACCTGGAAGTGTAGGTAAATTAGCCGTTCTGGTAGCCTTAATGACTGAGCTTAGTAAATTGTGTCCAGACACTTGGGATGACCGTGCGTTTTACTTAAAAGATACACGTGTAACCTCGGGCTATTGGGGAACAGGAGACCACCATACCATTCCTGTTTACGACATAGAAAAAGACAAACTTACAAAAAGACGTGTGGTAGCTAGCGATGAGTTTTCTCTTTACGAATGGTTAGATCATATGACGTCTGTAAGCAACAATGGCGCTGCAAGCGTTGTGTATAGAGAAGCGATGCTTATGCGTGCTTTTGGATCTGAGTACTTTTTTTTAGATCAAGAAAAAACCGATAATTATTTTAAAGAAACACCAAGAGATTCGTTAACAAACTTAGCAAATCTTGTCGTTAACGAACCATTACTCGAAATGGGAATTACTAAGGACGATTGGAGATTGGGCGGATTATTTACGCGTGGTCCCGAAAAATATGTAGGTCGTAAAGGAGGAAGTATTGGTACCCCAAAAGGACTTATGAAGTTTTTAGTAAAACTTGAACAAGGTGAAATCGTAGATTACGAAACGAGCCTTGAGATGAAACGTTTACTATACAGTACAGATCGCCGTATTAGATACGCAAGATCTCCCCGTTTGGACAGTGCAGCAGTTTATTTTAAATCTGGAAGTTATTATAAATGCGATCGCACGAAAAACCCAAATTGTAGCGATTATGCCGGAAACGTTTTTAATTATATGAATTCGGTGATTATCGTAGAACACCCTAACGGCACTAAATATATTGTGTGTTTAATGTCTAACGTTTTAAATAAGAATTCTGCTGGTGCACATATGTATTTAGCTAGTAAAATTGATGATATCATCAATAAAAATAATATGGAAAGCAAAAGCGAAGTAAAAGAAGAAGTTTACAAAGAAGATGCTGAGGAAAGCGGCACTAATTAGTTGCCAAGCTCCTCTAAACTTTGAATGGTATCGTAAGCAAAAAATTTAACCTCTTTGTTTTTATGCTTTTTATACGGTAAAACTACTGGAAGATAACTCACATCTTCCAGTTGCTTAATAAGGTTTAGTACTTCTAATTTTATTTTCTTCCCCCTACTCTTCAACAGAATATTTATATACGCTTTTTCTGGAATACGCTTCAGTTTTAATACCGAGGCATCAAACGCCTCCTCATCAATAACAAAATGTTCTATTAACGGGAATAATCTGCGCTTTAATTCGCTTTGTATAAGGTTGTCTAAAAACTCCAAGGCATTCACTCTTGCCTCTTTAACATCGCTTAATAACCCAGAATAAGTCACTTCAATATCATCTTCATAATACACTAAACTTAATAGATTAAATATGCATTTCAAACTTTGGTGTTGCTGTAGTTTCAATAACTCTTCAATACTTTGGCGTGCTAATAATATTTCGGTGTCTTTATCGCTTAAATCTAACGTCTGTAGACTTTCATCTATAGTATAACGCACAGAAATCATAGCGTTTAACGTTAATTTATAGTACTTACTTTCTTTAATAATAAGACTTTTTAACAGCCTCTTATTAAAGTACAGTTTACTATTCTTGTTTTTTAATTTGATTAAGGATTTGGATGCCTCCAAACGAATAACAATATCCCGACTTCGCATTAATCTGAATAATACTTTTACAGTATCTTGTGTTCTAAATGCTTCTATTACCCGCGGCAAATGTTGCTTAATATTATCTTTAAGCGTTTCGTTTTGTTCTAGTTCTAAAATGGTATCGATTATTTTAGGCCCAAATTCTTTTAAAGCTTTAATCGCGTTTTTTCGCTGTGTACTATCATCAATAAACTCTAATAATGTATTGATGTATTTATGGTCACTCGTTAACCCAGCTGCCTTAATAGCATGTGCGACAATAAAAGGGTCGCGATTGTTTAAATGTACAGATATAAAAGGATAATATTTTTGTAACCCAGAATAAGCAATCGTAATTAAAAGTTCACCTACAGCTTCTTTTCTACTAAAACCTTCGGGAGAATTTAAATGCCTAACTCTATTCTGTATCCTTGTTTCCAGCTTAAATTTATTAGCTAAATGTTGGTTATTTGAAGCTTCCTTTGCTAAACAAAGTAGTGCAGCATTCGCAATATAATCACTTTGATTATCTAAATATTTATTAAAAAAGTGCTCATCGGTTAGCGACGAATGGTTTAATATGTATTCTAAGGCAGCCAAAACCAAAGCATCATCTTTAATATATACTAACTGTTGTACTTTTTCTGATGCTGTTCCTTTATCATAGTCATACAGATGTTTTATCGCTTCAATTTTTACAGCATTTGATGAATGATCCAACAAATGAATAACATTAGATTTTAAA
>JAGPVI010000299.1 GCA_018067115.1 Bizionia sp.
CCAGATTCGTCAGCATACTTTTTTAAAGTATGCGTTAACCCTCTTCTAAAACCAGATAAGTGCGTTCCCCCTTCATGGGTATTAATATTATTTACATACGAGTGTAAGTTTTCTGCATACGACGTGTTATACATCATTGCAACCTCCACTGGCACACCGTTTTTCTCTCCTTCAAAAGAAATAACTTCTTGTATTAATGGCTCTCTACTACCGTCTAAATATTTTATAAATTCTTTTAAACCTTCTTTAGAATGGAATGTTTCACCTTCGTAAGAACCATCGTCTTTAACCGATCTCTTATCAATTAAATGAATAGTAATTCCTTTATTTAAATACGATAATTCGCGCATTCTACTCGCTAAGGTATCATAACTATACTCTAACGTCTGTGTAAAGATTGTTGGGTCTGGCCTAAATGTTACTACTGTACCTCTCTTATCTGTTTCACCAATAAGTTTTACAGGATATAGCGCTTTACCATGCTTATATTCTTGCTCCCAAACTTCACCCTTTCTGTAAACCGTAGCTCTTAAATGATCTGATAATGCATTCACACAACTTACACCTACTCCGTGTAAACCACCAGATACTTTATAAGAATCTTTATCGAATTTACCTCCGGCACCAATTTTAGTCATTACAACTTGTAGCGCAGAAACACCTTCTTTCTTGTGTAGATCTACAGGAATACCACGTCCATCATCTTCAGTAGTAATCGAGTTATCTTCGTTAATAGTCACCGTAATATTATTACAGTGCCCGGCCATCGCCTCATCAATAGAGTTGTCTACAACCTCATACACCAAGTGGTGAAGTCCTCGAGTTCCTACATCTCCAATATACATGGAAGGACGCATACGAACGTGCTCCATCCCTTCTAGGGCCTGGATACTATCCGCTGAATAATTCTCTTTGTTAAACTCTTCTTTTTTTTCGCTCATATTAAAAGTATTTATGATCTAATAGTCATTTTATTAAAAACCCCATTCTGCAACGGAATTAAAACCACACCCTATTTTAACCGCCTTATATAACATATTAAAATAGGATGTCGTTAACATAAAAAAGATGCACTAAGCATCCTTTTGAACACCAACAAATATAAGCAATTTTAAGACCATTTTAAAGCTTTTTATTGAAAGACGCCCTGTTTTATTAACAATTGTTAATTTCTGGAAAACGGCTTAAATGGCCTAAAAAAGCGCTTAAATCAACTATTACGTGATTTTTAATTATTCTGAAATGATAAAATTTAGAAACTAGCGCAAAAGGCATATTTTAAGACTTTGACCATTTGTAAAAAGATCCTGAAACAGCGTTTTTACGACTAAAAACATCATAAAAAAGCATCAAAAACAAAATCTATTACTTATTCTATTCTTGACGCTCTACCCCTCTTTTTATTTATTTTGAAAGCACATAGCGAATCACTACTCTAAAAGACCAAATTAACCGTTATTAAAAGCATCTATCCCTTGTACCAATTCTCCTTTAGTATTCTTTACAAAAGGGCCTTGCGCAGCCATAGGCCCTCTTATAGGCCCACTGCTTAAAACAAAAACACGGCCTCGGACTTTTAAATCGGTATCGACAGGAATAACTTATTACTCGATACAAAGATATTTACCAAAAAAAAAGTCCCTTTTAATACTAAAAAGGGACTTAGTTTTACTAGGCAATACTATAGATTATAAATAGGCCGAATCGTGCACATTTGCAATTGCTCTACCCGAAGGTTCATTCATGTTTTTAAAGGCTTCATCCCATTCTAAAGCGATTTTTGTACTACACGCTACACTTGGTTCTTGTGGCACACTTAACGCAGCGGCGTCGCTAGGAAAATGCTCTTCGAAAATAGAACGGTAATAAAACTCCTCTTTGTTTTGAGGTGTTTGCAATGGAAAACGGTATTTAGCATTCGCCATTTGCTCATCGGTTACTGCTACACTTACAACTTCTTTAAGCGTATCTATCCAGCTGTACCCAACACCATCGCTAAATTGCTCTTTTTGTCGCCACGCTACACTTGCTGGCAACATGTCTTCAAACGCTTTTCGAACGACCCATTTCTCCATACGTTCTCCGTTAATCATTTTATCTTGAGGGTTTATACGCATCGCTACATCCATAAATTCTTTATCTAAGAACGGCACGCGCCCCTCTATTCCCCAAGCTGCTAAGCTTTTGTTTGCTCGCAGGCAATCGTACATATGTAATTTTTCTAATTTACGTACGGTTTCTTCGTGAAATTCTTTAGCATTAGGAGCTTTATGAAAATATAAATAGCCTCCAAAAATCTCATCGGCACCCTCGCCCGACAACACCATTTTTATTCCCATAGACTTAATAACTCGCGCCATTAAATACATTGGTGTACTAGAACGAATTGTTGTAATATCGTAGGTTTCGATGTTGTAAATAACATCTTTTATGGCGTCTAACCCTTCTTGAATTGTAAATTTTATTTCGTGATGAACGGTCCCTATATGATCGGCCACTTTTTGTGCCGCTGCAAGATCTGGAGACCCTTCTAGCCCCACCGCAAAGCTATGTAATTGTGGGTACCACGCATCTGTAGTATCGTCATTCTCTACACGTTTTTGAGCATATTTTTTTGCAATGGCAGAAACCACAGAAGAATCTAAGCCTCCAGATAATAAGACACCGTATGGCACATCGCTCATTAACTGTCTTTTTACTGCTGCTTCTAAAGCCTCTTTAACTTCTAAAATACTTGTTTCGTTTTCTTTTACAGCATCGTAATCACTCCAGTCTCTACTGTACCATTTTACAAACTTACCGTCTGTACTCGACATATAATGTCCTGGAGGAAATAGTTCGATCTTTGTACACACCCCTTCTAAAGCTTTCAATTCTGAAGCGACATAAAAGGTTCCATTTTGATCCCAACCAATATACAAAGGTATTATCCCCATATGGTCGCGAGCAATAAAATAGCTATCGTTTTTGACATCGTAAATAGCGAACCCGAAAATGCCATTCATTTCATCAATAAAATCAACACCTTTTTCTTGATACAGTGCTAAAATAACTTCACAGTCACTTTGGGTTTTAAACTCGTATTTCCCTTCAAATTGTTTCCGTAATTCTCTATGGTTATATATTTCGCCATTCGCTGCTAAAACAAGAGTTTTATCTGGACTAAACAACGGCTGTTTCCCAGAGGCAGGATCAACAATAGCCAAACGCTCATGCGCTAAAATGGCTTTGTCGTCACTATAAATTCCACTCCAATCTGGACCGCGGTGTCTTATTATTTTAGACATCTCTAATACCTGAGGTCTTAACTCTTCACTCTTTTGTTTTAAATCGAAAGCACATACAATTCCACACATAATATATAATATTAAATTTCTTATTCAGTTTATTTTACTAAGCAAATATTGTATTTATGTTTCGTAATTAAAACACAAAACAATTAAACAGTAACAAATTATAACTAAATATAGAATATTAGTAACTAAATGAAATAAAATCAATTATTTTTACAGTAATCTACTTAACAACTGTAAAGTTTAGGTTTAAAACTCGACCTTTATAGTTGAATACTTAATTAATTAAAACAATCCAATTATGAAAAAAACAACTTTTATTGCCACTTGCGCTTTAGCATTTACAACATTGTTTAGTGTTAACGTGACGGCTCAAGATTTCCCTAGCTTAGACAAAAGCCCTATGGATATGGCTGCATTTCCAACTAGTTATAAAGACGCTAACAAAGTAGTAAAGATTACTTACAGTCGTCCGCAATTAAAAGACCGTGACGTTTCTACGCTCGCACCAATGGATAAAGTTTGGCGTGTAGGTGCTAACGAGGCTGCAGAAATATCATTTTACAAAGAAGTTAAATTAGGAAATACAACTATTAAACCAGGCACCTATACTTTTTACTTAATTCCTGGAGAAAAAGAATGGACTGCTATTATTAATACAGACGTTAATGTTTGGGGTAGCTACTTTTATAATGAAGCCAACGATGTTGCACGTTTAACTGTTCCTGTTAAAAATGGTAACGATTCTGTAGAAGCATTTTCTATTGTTTTCGACGACAATAAAGAAAATATTAATATGCATATTGGATGGGGAAAAACAAGACTTGTCGTTCCTTTTACCAAATAGATTACAACATACATTCGCTTAGTTTAAGCGCATAAAAAAACCTTCAATACTGAAGGTTTTTTTTATTTTATTAAACTTTATAGAAATTAAGGAATATTTAAATACTTATGTGTTTGTAGCGATACTTTCCATTTCGGGTTTTTCATTACATAGTCAACGATTTCCGGAATCATTTTATCACTTTTACTCCATTCTGGCTGCATATATAATATACAATCCTTCCCCACTCTTGCTGCTTGTTCTTCGGCAAATTTAAAATCGTCTTTATTATAAATAATAGTTTTCAATTCATTAGCCACATCGTAAACACCTTGTGTTGGTAGTTTCATTTTTTTTGGCGATAAACAAACCCAATCCCAATCTCCAGACAATTCGTAAGCACCAGATGTTTCAATATGCACGTGCATACCTTTCGCTTTTAATTGCGTGGTAAGCGCTGTCATATCCCACATTAAGGGTTCACCTCCTGTAACAACAATAGTATCACTATACTTTTTAGCATTTGCAACAATCTCTGTTGTTAACGTTGGCGGATGCAGATCTGCATTCCAGCTTTCTTTAACATCACACCAATGACACCCCACATCGCAACCGCCTAATCGTATAAAATACGCTGCTGTTCCTTTATGAAAACCTTCCCCTTGAATCGTGTAAAATTCCTCCATTAATGGGAGCATTTCACCTTTGTTTACTAAATCTTTTACCTCTTCCGTCATAGCGGACAAAGATAGTATATTTAGATCTTTTTGCTGTTAATATTTTCTTGTTTTCCAAATGGTTTCATCTAAGATTACTATTTTTACGGAAACAAATTAAATAGTATGAGTAAACGCGACGCATTCTTTAATCATATTACCGAAGGAAACAAAACTAAAGGAGACTATATCACTTTAGGTTCAGCTATGCTGGATGGCGAAACGGTAACGAACGCCTTTGTAAAAATCCCTTTAAAAACAATGAATCGTCACGGCTTAATTGCTGGTGCTACTGGAACTGGAAAGACAAAAACGCTTCAGGTTTTAGCAGAAAACTTAAGCGAAAAAGGAATACCTGTTCTATTAATGGATATTAAAGGTGACTTAAGCGGATTAGCAAAGCCGAGTCCCGGTCACGAGAAAATTGATGAGCGTCATGAAAAAATAGGACTACCCTTCGAAGCAAAGGAGTTTCCTATTGAATTAATGACTCTCTCTGAGCAAAACGGTGTAAGACTTCGTGCTACTATTAGTGAATTTGGCCCAGTTTTACTCTCTAGGATTCTTGATTTAACAGATACCCAGTCTGGAATTGTATCGGTTATTTTCAAATATTGCGACGATAATAAACTTCCTTTATTAGACTTAAAAGACTTCAAAAAAATTCTTCAGTATTGCACTCAAGATGGCAAAGCAGAATTTCAGGAGGAATACGGGCGAATTTCTACAGCTTCAACGGGTGCTATTTTAAGAAAACTGATAGAAATAGAACAACAAGGTGGCGATCTTTTCTTTGGAGAAAAAAGTTTTGAAGTTGAAGATTTAATGAGAACAACTCGCGATGGCAAAGGTTATATTAATATTATTAGGTTAACCGATATTCAAGATAGACCGAAGCTTTTTTCGACGTTTATGTTAAGTTTATTAGCAGAAATCTACGAAACACTACCCGAACAAGGCGACTCTGGTAAACCAGAATTAGTATTATTTATAGATGAGGCGCATTTAATTTTTAATGAAGCCTCGAAAGCACTACTTAATCAAATAGAGAGTATTGTAAAATTAATTAGAAGTAAAGGCGTTGGTATTTATTTTGTTACTCAAAACCCAACCGATGTGCCGGAAGGTGTGTTGAGTCAGTTAGGCTTAAAAATACAACACGCTTTAAGAGCCTTTACTGCTAAAGACCGAAAAGCCATAAAATTAACAGCTCAGAATTATCCAGATACCGAGTATTATGATACCGCCGAGATACTAACCTCTTTAGGAACTGGAGAAGCTTTGGTTTCTGCTTTGGATGAAAAAGGACGTCCAACTCCATTAGCAGCAACTATGATGCGTGCTCCAATGAGTAGAATGGACATTTTAACGGATAAAGAATTACAAGACGTTATAGACGATTCTAAATTGGCTTTAAAATATAACGACACGGTAGACCGCGAGAGTGCTTACGAAATTTTAAATGAAAAAATTAAGGCTGCCGAAGTAGTAAAGGCAAAGCTAGACAAAGAGGAAGAAAGCCAGAAAAAAACGCGAACCTCATCGCGCCGTAGCACTGCACAAAACCCTTTAATTAAAGTATTAACCAGTGCCACTTTTATAAGAAGTGTGTTTGGTATTATTAAGAAAGTATTATAAATAACGACAATAAAAAACAGTCTAAGACACTATACTATAATGAAGAAACTATTTTTTACCCTTACTATCGCTAGCTTACTTTTTTCATCATGCGAAAAAGAAGTTAATCCGTTTTTAATTTCTAGCCAGAATATTGGTTTATTAACTGATTCTACTCAGATTAAAGACCTAAAAACAATTTTCGCAAACGATTCTATTGCAAATTTCACGACGACCGATGCGTATTTAAAAAACGGCAGCGATATAGAAATTTTTGAAAAAGGTGGAAAAAAACTATTAGAATTATCACCTAATCATACCATAGATTCTTCTGCAACTATAGAAACTATAAAAATTATAGATCCGCGCTATAAAACAGATAAAGGTATTAGTACCGAAAGTACGTTTGGCGATATAAAAGCGAAGTATAAAATTTCGAGTATTCAAAATACCATTAGGAACGTTGTGATTTTTGTAAATGAAAACAATACATTCTTCACGATAGACAAAAAAGAATTACCGTCGGACTTTCAATTTAAAGTATCACAAAAAATTGAAGCTAATAATATTCCAGATACCGCAAAAATTAAATATTTTATGGTGGGATGGAACGATTAATTCAGTCCACAGCATGTTAAATCACCTCCTCTCTATTCAACTATAAAAAAAGGCAACATTATATGATTCCATTTATAAAAAAAGTACTTACCAATGTTGCTAGAAAACGAATAAAAGACAGCGGAGTAGCTGTTAAAGACCAGCAAAAACAAGAGGGTTCTATTGTTCGTATTTTAGAAATCGAATTGTCTCACGCGTTTAAAGAATCGCTCTTTATAATTATTGGTGTTATTTCTGCTGGGTTTGGTTTAAAAGGTTTTTTACTACCTAATAATTTTATTGATGGTGGGGTTACTGGAATGTCTCTATTAATTCAAAATATGACAGGAATGTCCTTGAGTATTTTATTACTTCTTGTTAATATTCCTTTTATAGCCTTAGCCACACAAACGATTAGCTTAAAATTCGCGTTAAAAAGTGTAGTTGCCATTACATTTTTAGCCCTAGTCGTCCATTTCGTAAATTACCCAATCGTTACCGAAGACAAATTGCTGATTTCCATTTTTGGAGGCTTTTTTCTTGGTTTCGGTATTGGTATGGCCATGAGAGGAGGCAGTGTTATTGATGGTACTGAGGTTTTAGCTATCTATTTAAGTAGAAAACTATCCTTAACGATTGGTGACGTTTTATTAGTAATTAATATTTTAATTTTCTCGGTAGGTGCTTATATTTTATCTGTAGAAACAGCGCTTTATGCCATACTTACGTATTTATCTGCTGCAAAAACAGTCGATTTTGTTGTCGATGGTGTCGAGGAATATATTGGGGTTACCATTATTTCAAAACAACATGAAGACATTCGCTTAATGCTTACAGAGAAAATGCGTAGAGCGTGCACTATTTATGCTGGGAAAGGCGGTTATAAAACAGGGAAAGATGAGTACGACAAGCCTATTATCTTTATCATTATTACCCGTTTAGAATTAGCACGATTTGAAACTGAAATTGATAAAATAGATCAAGAAGCTTTTATAATAATGAATGTTGTTAAAGATTTAAAAGGCGGAATGATTAAACGTAAACCCTTAAAATAATGAGTACTAAAAAATACAAAATCCAAGACTCTCCTTTTGTTGTACCAACTACCGACGGTAAACTAATCGAAGAACATTTCGGACAAGCAACCGATGGGAATAAAGATATAAGTATTGCACATATGGTGGCACCTGCTAATTGGAAAGAGCCTTTTCAAATACCAGAATTCGATGAGTATACTTATATTATAAAAGGTAAAAAACAATTTATTATAGACGATGAAACTATAGTTTTAGAAGCTGGACAATCTATAAAAATTGAAAGAAATACGCGAGTACAATATTCGAACCCTTTTACAATTGCTTGCGAATATCTATCGGTTTGCACACCCGCATTTTCTATAGACAAAGTAAATAGAGAAGACTAACAAGATGTCTAAAACGCTTATTAAGATAATAGGAAACACACTAAATATTGTTAGTTACGCATCGCAACATTATGCGACTAATAAGGCTTGGAATCTTTTTGTAACCCCAAGAAAAGGCCGTATTAAGGAAACACAACACGATTTTTTAAATTCTGCCCTTCAAAAAAAGATATCTCACAATACTTTAGACATCGCTACTTACCATTGGCAGGGTAGTAAAAAAACTATTTTACTTGTTCACGGTTGGGAAAGCAACACACACCGTTGGGAAAAATTAATTTTAGAATTAAAAGCGTTAGACTATAATGTGGTGGCATTAGACGCTCCTGCACACGGTAAAACTTCTGGCAAACATTTTAATGCCATTTTATATTCGGAATGCATTCATAAAGTGGCAAACATTTATAATCCTGAAATTATTATCGGTCATTCGGTGGGTGGCATGGCTTCTGTGTTTTACCAATATCAACATAAAAACACAGCCGTTAAAAAACTTATTCTTTTAGGCGCTCCTTCAGAATTTACCGGAGTTTTTGAACGCTATGTAGCTATGTTAGGGTATAATAAACGTATTGCCCAAGGTCTTAGCGACAAAGTATTTTCGACATTTAATAAAACGCCAGATTATTTTTCATTGGCTCGATTTGTTAAAGAGATATCTACAGACACACTTCTTATTCACGATAAAGAGGATAAAATTATTCCGTATAGTGATGCAAAACTGATCAATGACAACTTAAAAACAGGCCGTTTAATTACTACTGAAGGTTTTGGCCATAGCCTCCGAAAAAAAGAAATTAATAGTCATATTATAAAATTTATAACGCATTAAACTTTATTGTAGCTTTGCACTATGGAAGAAAAATTAACAAGACTGAATAAATACCTAAGTGAAGTTGGTTATTGCTCGCGCCGCGAAGGCGATAGACTTATTGCTGCAGGACGCGTTACTATTAACGGTGAAGTTCCTGAAATGGGTACAAAAGTAAAAGAAAGTGACACTGTGGAAGTTGATGGTAAAGCGATTACAGAACGTAAAGACGACTACGTTTATCTTGCCTTTAACAAACCTGTTGGCATTGTGTGCACGACAGACACTAATGTAGAAAAAGACAATATTGTTGATTATATAAACTACCCGAAACGTATATTTCCTATTGGTCGATTAGATAAACCGAGTGAAGGTTTAATTTTTATGACAGATGATGGCGATATCGTAAACAAAATTCTTAGAGGTAGTAATAACCACGATAAGGAATATATTGTGAGTGTCGATAAGACAATTTCGCAAACGTTTATTAAGCGTATGTCTAGCGGTATTCCATTAGAAGATTTAGGCAAAACGACCAAACCTTGTGTGGTAAGACAAATTGATTCTACAACGTTTAGTATTATTCTTACTCAGGGTTTAAACCGTCAAATTCGTAGAATGTGTGAATATCTAACCTATGAAGTAACAGCTTTAAAACGCGTTAGAATTATGAATATTAAGTTAGATATTCCTGTTGGAGAATATCGTGAGTTCACTAAAGAAGAACTTAAAACGCTTAATATGTTATTAGAAAACTCTGACAAGGAGTACAATGCCGAAGTAAAAAGTAAAGGCATTCCTAAAAAAAGTAGACGATAATTAAAAGTTACACGTAATAAAGCGGAGTTTTTAATTTGGTAAATACGTTTGTATATACCAAATTATGGATGTTCCGCTTTTTATTTACAAACCTTTCACCCCGTTACCTTTTAGACTTCCGCTTATCAATAATATAAAACGGAAGGTATATTAGCAAGAAATAAGGAATCAAGAGAACCTCAACCACTACTATATACTCAGGCCAATCGCCTAAGTAATCTAAAGCAGATGCAGAAGTTGGTTTTCGATTTAAGTATGAATAATTCGATCCTAAAAGCTTGTTTATAATCAGCATTATTACCATATAGATCTGCAAAACTACAAAGGATTTAAAAACACTTTTAATAGTTGGGCGCATCCTAAACACGACAGTTGCGTAAAGCATAATGGTAATAAGTCCTAAATGCACAATCCAATACCTAAAAAAATTAAACGCTGGAAAGCCTGTAGCAATATCTGGGGTTAAAATGGCTTGAGTAGTCCCTGCAAACACCCAAAAAAGAAGTATCTCATACATCCAATACGTTCTGTATTGGGTAAATATCACGATTATTAACCCGAGAAAACTACATAGAAACAGCGGCAAATCGGTAGAAATAATATAATCGGTAGTTAATACTAAATAGATGTGATAGGCAATAACAGTAAGTGTTACAAAGGCTCCTAGACCTTTAAAAACACGAGTTTTCATATCTACAGCAATCGTTTTAGCCCATTTTATAAGTATAAAGGTAAAAACAACAGCAAAGAGTATAGGCAAAAAATGCTCATAACTCCCAATTTTTACAGATGATAAAAGACTGAGAAGAGTTATAAGCATTTTAAAGTATTTTAAAAATAGTATTCACTATCTCGCTCTGTGACGCTCTCTTGCCAACAGCGTATTTTTAAGTAACATTGCAATTGTCATTGGTCCTACTCCACCAGGAACTGGGGTAATAAAACTTGCTTTTTTACTAACGTTTTCGAAATCGACATCTCCAGTAATAACATATCCTTTTGGAGAAGACTCATCGGCAACTCTTGTAATTCCCACATCTATAATAACGGCATCTTCTTTTACCATTTCGGCTTTTAAGAAGTTTGGCACTCCTAAAGCTGAGATTATAATATCTGCTTGAGAAGTAATTTGAGTGATATTTTTTGTGTGACTATGTGTTAATGTTACGGTAGAGTTTCCTGGAAATCCTTTACGGCCCATTAAAATACTCATTGGTCGCCCAACAATATGCGAACGCCCAATAACTACAGTATGTTTTCCTTTAGTAGACACATCGTAACGGTCTAATAATTCTAAAATACCGAATGGTGTCGCAGGAATAAAAGTAGACATATCTAATGCCATTTTACCAAAATTCATTGGGTGAAAACCATCGACATCTTTATCTGGATTTACAGCCATTAATACTTTTTGCGTATCAATTTGTGGTGGTAATGGTAATTGTATGATAAAGCCATCGATATTATCGTCGTTGTTAAGCTCTTCAATTCTATCTAATAGTTCAATTTCGCTTGTGGTGTTAGACAGACGTACCATAGTAGACTCGAAACCTACACGCTCGCAAGCGCGCACTTTACTACCTACGTAAGTTAAACTAGCACCATCGTTACCGACAATAATAGCTGCTAAATGGGGAACTTTTTCTCCATTAGCTTTCATTTTTTTTACTTCTTCTGCAATTTCATCTTTAATGTCGTTGCTTACTTTTTTACCATCTAATAGTGTCATTCTCTTGTCTTGTTGCGGTATTCTTATAAAGCGCGATTGTTGTAGCTTTACTTTTAAATATCAGTTTTCATTTTCACCTTTCTTACGTATAAGACCGGCTGGGTTTCAATTTATACTAAACTAAAAACAAGAAGGATTACTTCATGTTTTTCATTGCTTGCATCATACGTTTACCGCCTCCGCCTTGCATCATTTTCATCATTTTACTCATCTGATCAAACTGTTTTAAGAGTTGATTTACTTGCGTTACCGACGTTCCAGAACCTTTTCCGATACGCTTTTTACGACTAGCATTTATTACAGAAGGGTTTGTTCTTTCTTCTATTGTCATCGAGTGAATAATCGCTTCAATATGTTTAAAAGCATCATCATCGATATCGATATCTTTCATCATTTTTCCAGCTCCAGGAATCATTCCAACAAGGTCTTTCATGTTCCCCATTTTCTTGATTTGCTGAATCTGCTTTAGGAAATCGTCGAAACCAAATTGGTTCTTCGCAATTTTCTTTTGTAGCTTTCTAGCTTCATCTTCATCGAACTGATCTTGTGCTCTTTCTACTAAAGACACAACATCTCCCATTCCTAGAATACGATCGGCCATACGTGCTGGATAGAACACATCTATCGCTTCCATTTTCTCTCCAGTACCAATAAACTTAATAGGCTTATTAACTACAGATTTAATAGAAATTGCTGCTCCACCACGCGTATCACCATCTAATTTGGTTAAGATTACCCCGTCGAAATTTAAAACATCGTTAAATGCTTTTGCTGTATTAACAGCATCTTGACCTGTCATTGAATCTACAACAAACAAGGTTTCTTGCGGTTCAATGGCTTTATGAATGTTCGAAATTTCGGTCATCATCGCCTCATCTACAGCTAAACGACCTGCGGTATCAATAATAACAACATTATGCCCATTTGCTTTTGCATGTGCAATACCTGCTTGTGCAATGGCAACAGGGTCGTTATTTCCTTTATCGCTATATACCTCTATGTTTAATTGATCTCCTACTACGTGTAATTGATCGATAGCTGCCGGACGGTAAACGTCACAAGCGACTAATAAAGGTTTCTTAGTTTTTTTAGTTTTTAAGTAATTGGCTAATTTACCAGAGAAGGTTGTTTTACCAGACCCTTGTAAACCAGACATTAAAATAATTGTAGGTGTTCCAGACAAGTTTAATCCTGCAGCATCACCACCCATTAATTCTGTTAATTCGTCTTTAACGATTTTAACCATTAACTGTCCTGGCTGTAACGTCGTTAAAACGTTTTGCCCTAATGCTTTTTCCTTTACTCTAACGGTAAATTCTTTAGCAATTTTAAAGTTAACATCGGCGTCTAATAAGGCACGACGTACTTCTTTTAAGGTTTCGGCAACATTAACTTCTGTTATGCTTCCGTGCCCTTTTAATACGTGTAACGCTTTATCTAACTTATCACTTAAATTATTGAACATAGTTTCTTGTCTTTTTAAGAGTTGCAAAAATAAGAATTTGGAGCGTATTTTTAAAGTTTAAGTAGTATTTAATTAACGCAAAAAAAAAGAGCTGTTATGGCAACAACTCTTTTTCCTACTAAAAAAACTAAACTTACTCTTTTACTTCTTATTAAATCTACAGTTTCAATACATTAAAGCCTACCATAAACCGTGTTAAAAATAATCATTTTGAATGCTTTTATTACCATAAAAGCATATACAAACTTTCTCTTTTTACAAGAATTACTGTATCTATTTTGATTCCTTTTCAATAGACAAAACACTCAAAATGATTGTTTATTTTAATTACAATCGCGTTCCATAACCATAGTATTGTCTCCCATTGTCATTTCTAAACGTTCTGGATCGCAATCTATAATATGCCAGTTCCCTGTAATGGCTTGAATATTCGGCCCACTTACATTATCGAACTCTAAATACACACCATTTGCATCTTGTGTTACTGTATATGTTGTTGTTATTGTTTCCCCGTTTCCTGTAATGACTACGGTGTTATTAATTTGAAATTCTAAATCGTAAATTATTAAATCGTCACTACCGTTAAAGTTTACAATATTCCACTCGCATTCTTGTAAATAATTAGTCAAATCAATTTCTGAACACCCGGTTGGATCACAATTTTCTAGAAATAATTCAAGTTCGTATATTTCATATTGATCTGGGTTGTTGTATACCTCTACCCGCACATAAATTGTAAATGGAGTGACTATTATATTGTTATAAGGGGAAATTAAAGGATTAGTACCAGCTTGGGCATCTGCCAATGTTTCGTAATAGTAAATATTATATTCTCCGTTTGCATTACAATCAGCAAAAGTACCATTTAAATCAAACACCCCAAAACCATCGTTATCATCGTCGCAACCTATTAGTTCTCCATTAAAGTCTGTAAAACACGTAAACGGCCCAGGGCTACAATCGCGATCTAGAACTAAAAACTCACCGTTATTCACCAATTCCAATTCATCATCATCACAATTTAAAATCAACCACTCTCCATTAATTACTTCTGTAAGGCTATTACCACTAATATTACTAAAGGTTACCATTAGACCTTCGTTCGTTTCTGAGGTTTCCCAATTTGCATCTACATAATTCCCGTTTTCTGAAATTAAAACCGAACCATTACTATTAAATTCGAAAGTAAACACACTTAA
Organism: Bizionia sp.; assembly: GCA_018067115.1. Taxonomy (GTDB): domain Bacteria; phylum Bacteroidota; class Bacteroidia; order Flavobacteriales; family Flavobacteriaceae; genus Bizionia. The sequence goes on from JAGPVI010000299.1 coordinate 14,496, forward strand.
ATCAACGCTTCCTGTGTAACTAACAACACTCCAAACACATTCTACAATATTTGCATTTATGGTTTCTATATCGCAATCGTCTTCTTCATTATTATCATCGTCCTCGCAAGTATCGTCTGCAGCCTCAATAACGGCTTCTAATTGCACGTTATTATTTACTTCAATTGTAGAACCATCGCTTAAAATTAGAGTGACAGGAAAGTTAAGACTCGCTAAAATACCACCATCTAAATCTTCGATAAAATTATATAATTCTTCGTCATTTAAAATGGTTACCGTCTCTGTAACTTGAAAATTCGAGTTGTAAACAGAAAACACAATAGGATATTGAAAATCGACACACTCGATTTCGTCATCAATTTCGTCTTCATTTAAACATTCATCCACCAATACCTCTAAATCTGATTGATTCGCAATTTCTATTGTGGTATAATCATTTAAAATAATTGTAATTGGAAACTGAATTTCTAGCAAATCATCGTCGTCGGTAAATTCCTCAAAAATAGCAATGATAATTTCATAATCCTCTTCAGAATTGACTACAAAAACAGACCCGTTAATTTCAATAGTGACTGGTAATGCTATTGCGAAACAACTTGCGTTATCGATAATATCGTCTATAGACCCATTTAACGAGGACACATTAGACAATAGGTTAGACAAATTAGAATTTGCACTGATGGTGTCTTGATTATTTGGTAGGGTAACCTCTACAATTTCATCTTGACAAGACGTAAATATAAATAAGGCCAAGATTGGCAGTATAAAAAGTTTTTTTAAGAATTGTAATTGACTTTGTAGTTTCATACTTAATTATTTGTTAGGTTAAATTCCAGAAGCCATTTCAACTTCCTTTCAATTATTAAACAATTAAGTTATTAAAAGTCCTACCTTGTCTTTCTAAAAATAATGTTGCTACTTTGTATACAGTAACATAACAGTTATATGAGTAAAAACCTTCACGAAGACATTTGCAACGAAACACTTTTTAATTCTATTTTTAAAAAGCACGCAAAAAACTTACATGATTTTCTGTATTATAAATTTGGTGGTCACCTAGATCCTAAAGACAAAACGCAAGAAGCGTTTATTAAACTATGGGAAAATTGCGGTAAAGTCACTCCCGACAAGGCCAAAAGTTATGTGTTTACTATTGGTAACAATCTTATGTTAAATGAAACCAAGCACCAAAAAGTAGTTTTAAAATATCAGAAAACAAAACCGCAATCTCACACTATTGAATCGCCAGAATATATTATGGAGGGCAACGAGTATATGGAGAAATTACAGCTCGCTATCTCTAATTTAACAGAAGCCCAACGCATCGCTTTTTTATTAAATAGGGTTGAAGGTAAACGCCACAAAGAGATTGCTGCTCTTTTAGATATTAGCACAAAAGCGGTAGAAAAACGGATTTATGGGGCTTTAAAAAAACTACGAGAAGATCTCGATACTATTTAGAGCATATAAAAGGTAGGAATTTTTAACTGTTAATTGTTATATAGTTGAATACACATTATGAAAAGAGAAGACTTAATATTAAAATGGTTAGATAATAACCTTACCACTGAAGAACTTGAAGCGTTTAAAAACCTTGAAGACTACGAAGATTTGGTGAAGTTATCTCAAGCGATGATGCGCTTTAAAACCGACGATTATAATAGCGATGATGCGTTGGCTGATTTGCAAACTAAATTAAAAACAAAACAAAATGCCAAGACTAAAAAGAATTGGCTAAAACCAATATTACGTATCGCTGCAGTTTTAGCGATTGGATTTGGAACTTTTTATTACACAGCTACCCAAGACACTAATTTTGAAACGCTAGCAGCTCAAAAAAACACAATAACATTACCTGATGCTTCTACTGTAACTTTAAATTCATTATCTTCAATACGTTTTAATAAAAACAATTGGAATGGTAATCGTGAAATAAAATTAACTGGTGAAGGATATTTTAAAGTAGCTAAAGGCGCTACTTTTAGTGTACAAACAACACACGGTATTGTTACTGTTTTAGGAACTGAATTTAGTGTTAGAGAACGCGACTCGAATTTTGAAGTGGTGTGTTACGAAGGCTCTGTACGCGTAAATTACAATTCACATTCGGTAATTTTAAAACCGACAGAAAGCTTTGTAATTATAGACGGCGAATATATAGAAACCGGCATTGTTTCCACTACAAGTCCATTATGGCTTGCTAACGAAAGCTCTTTTAAAAGTATGCCTCTTCGTTATGTTATAGCCGAGTTTGAGAGACAGTACAACGTTACAGTGGACACTAAAAATATAGATACTAAGCAATTATACACAGGAAGTTTTACTCATGAGAATATTGATGTAGCTTTACAAGCAATAACGCTACCTTTACACTTAACATTTAAAAAAGACAGCGACATTATACTGCTTAGTAGTGAGTAAAAAAAGGACACTTACTTTTTTAGTTTTCTTATTTGTTTTTAATGTTTGTAATACATTTGCGCAAACTATTACAGACGATAGGCAACCTCTTGTTTCGGTTTTAGAAATTATACAAAAGCGTTACAATATTCGTTTTTCTTATGCAGATATCACGATTGCCGATAAAACAAGTCCTATTCCTAGTGAAGATTTAGAATTAAACGACGTTTTAAATCAGTTAGAAATAAGCTCGCAATTAGAGTTTAGAGTTCTTAACTCGCGTTTTATTGTTATTCAACCTGCAAAATACAA
>JAGPVI010000316.1 GCA_018067115.1 Bizionia sp.
CAATACTTTACTATTTAATAGTGCATTCTATGCAATACAAATGTTAATTTTACGTATAACATTATTTAACTAAAACCATTGGATATGAAAACTAAAATAACAACATTGTTACTAATAGCAACAGTAATTATGGGATGTAAATCTGATAAAAAAACAGATATAGACACCACAACGCCAGAGGCAGCAGTTGTAGAAACTGTGGATATTACAAACATGCAATGGTCGTTAACGACCTTAGAAGGAACAGCTCTTGAAACTAGTGAACAAAACGGACAAGTTATTCACTTCACGTTGAATGCAGAGGATAACCGCGTGAATGGTTTTGCTGGCTGTAATTCGTTTTCGGGAACTTATACTATAGACACTGGAAATCGTATTTCTTTTGATGGATTGGCGGTAACAACAATGGCCTGTCCAGACAGTAAAATAGACGAAAAGAACGTATTAAGTGTTTTTGAAATGGTGGATAACTATACCGTTTCTGGAGATAAATTAATGCTTAATAAAGCAAGAAGAGCGCCTTTGGCAGTATTTACTAAATCTGGATTAGACAGTCAGCCAATTGTTCAAAAACACTGGAAATTAAAGACTTTAGAAGGTAAAGACATTGTAAAAGCCGAAAATCAAGAAAAAGAGATCTATTTTATGTTAGACGTTTCAGAAAACAGATTGGAAGGTTTTGCAGGGTGTAACTCATTATCTGGTAAATTTACTTTAGAAAAAGGAAACAGAATACAGTTTACTAATGTCGCGACGACTTTAAAAGTGTGTCCAGATGTAAAAGTGAACGAAGCTGAATTTTTAAAGATTTTTGAAATCGCTAATAACTATACTATTAATGGAGACGAATTAAGTCTTAACGTTGGTAGACGCGCACCACTAGCTGTTTTTGTTGCCGTACAATAATAAGTACCAAAAACGAGTGTGTTTATTGTTACTAGAAGCGGGTATTATTTAGGTGTAATACAGTAGTAAAATACGCGTAGCTATGATTTCAATAATCCCTTTAAGGCATGGAAAATTAGAGACGAAATCTCAGGTATTTTATAAGTAAAATATATTTATATAAAGGGTTATCATTTTAATGGTAACCCTTTATTTTTTAATTCTTTACAGGGTTTTACCGAAACTCTTAACGAAATGCTAATCCCGCGCATATATTTTTAAACGACGTTAAAAAGTAGTATTTTAAGAGATGTAATAATTAAGCACTATTTCATTAACAAACTACAGTTTTTGAATGCTTTTTTAAGACAATTCGACTTTTAAATTTTAACACTAATTAAAAATAATTCAATTATGGCAAGTAAAAGGATTTCAGATAAAATGGAAAAACTATTAAATACCCAAATGACTCGTGAGGCTTATCAGGCTCAGGTCTATTTGTCTTATGGCTCTTGGGCAGAACGTAATAGCTTTGCTGGAATAGCAGCATTTTTGTATAAGCATATGCATGAAGAGCGCGAGCATATGTTTAAATTTTTAAAATATATAAATGATAGAGGAGGAGCTGCTAAAATTGAAGCGATTAAAGAAGCGCCAGCAAATCCCAAAGATATTGGTGATTGTTTAAAGAAGTTATTGCAACATGAAATAGACAATTCTAAGGCTATCGATACGATAGTAAATTTGGCTCACGAAGAGAAAGATTGGGCGACTTTTAATTTCGGACAATGGTTTGTAGAGGAGCAAATTGAAGAAGAGACGTTGTTTAATGGCATTATAGATAAATATAATTTAGCGTCTACGGAAATTGAAGGTAATACAAGTTTATATGAAATGGACAGGGATTTAAGTTCGGCTTCTCAAGAAGGAGATTTGCCTAGAGAAGAGACTTTTTAAGGGGTGTCTAAATGTATCCAGTGATTTAAAAAAAGGTGTTTATTGTAATGATAAACACCTTTTTTTTATGCTGAACTTCTATTTATAGCGATGAATTTAATTTTACGGTATAGCACCTTAAGTAATATGCTATTAATTATGATCGTTAGAAGCTGTAGTTTACGCTTTAGTATAACTTTTTAAAAAAATAAGCATAAAAAAAAAGCCATCGACAGAAACTATCGATGGCTTTTCTAGTAATTATAAAGATTCTTATTGCTTGATTACTTTTTTAGTAATCGTCCCCTTATCTGTTGTAATGTTTAAAATGTAAACACCAGCAGAAAGCGTTTGTGGATGTATTGTAGTGTTTTTAGATAAGTCACCTTCTAAAACTAAAGCACCCGTTAAAGAGTACATAGAAAATGATTTCAGTTGTGCGGTTGAAGACACAGTAATACGATCTGTAAAAACTGTAGGGTATACCACAGTTTCTGAAGCTGTAAATGTATTTTGATTAACTGATAAAAGACTTTCTAAAATAGGATACCCGTCATTTCTAGTCGCATCTATCGTCCATGGATTATTAGCAGATCCAGCATTTAAAAGGTCTACAATAGCAGAGTTTTTCATATCTGGCGTAGTACGCCCGTTAATATCTGGGGTACCAGGAGTTCCTAAATAGCCACCAACACCCATAGTCATTTGTGAAGCGTCTACATCGAAATATGTATTTCCAATGATTATATTTCCATTTCCGTAAGCACCAATAACAGCACCCGCATATTCTGGAGCTGTTACCGTTCCTGTAGCGTAAGAGTTGTTGAGTACTAAAGCATCATCCGCTCCACCATAGATACCTCCAGCACGACCTGAATTAGCCGTAATTATTGATCTAGAATAACAGTTATTAATGCTGTTTTGTGTGTTTGGTACAAAGGCAAATGTACAATAGCCTACTAATCCACCAATTAAATAGCCGCCAGAAACGGTACCTTCACTAAAGCTTTCGGTAATTATAGTATTATCCCAAGCTGTACCTACTAGTCCCCCAACTTGATTTAAGCCTGTAACATCTCCAGAGGCCGAGGATTTTGATATAGTAGAATTCGTAAGAATACCACCAACTAAGCCACCA
>JAGPVI010000322.1 GCA_018067115.1 Bizionia sp.
GCTACATATCCTCCAGGTCCTGAGCCGATAACGGCTACATCGTATTTACTCATAAAAGTGTTTTATTTTTAATTATTTCGCCTTCGCTGAAATAGTCCAATTTTAAATTTAGACAAAAATACAATTTTGTACGATGATTTGCGAATGACTTTAGATAATTTTCAATTTGTTTTTACAACAGAACTATAACGCTTCAAAAGTTTGTCCTATTTATATAGACCGCTAATTATTTCAACTGAAATGGAAACAAAAAGCTGATTAAAATGGGCATTTTACAACATTTAACTATACTGTAATTGCCGTAGTATACTTTACTTCGTTAATCATAAACATACTGTGCGTACTCCCTATATGATTGATAGTTGTTAATTTTTCGACCATAAATTCTCGAAACGCTTCCATATCTTTTACTATCACTTTAAGCAAATAATCGTAATCACCACTAATATGAAAACACTCTAATACCTCGTTTAAATTATTAATGGCTTTTTCAAATTCGGCAATATTATTTTGCGTGTGTTGTGTCAGTTTTATGTGGCAAAAAGCAACGAACGCCTTATCTGCTTTTTCTTTAGTTAGTAAGGCGACATATTTATTAATAACCCCTTGATTCTCTAGTTTTTTAATCCGTTCGTATACCGCCGTAACCGATAAGTTTAATGCATTGGACAATGCTTTATTAGTCTGTTTACTATCGTTTTGGAGTAAGCCTAGTAGTTTTTTATCTATCGCGTCTAATGTCATTTCGAAAATTTTTCAGTTGAAGTGCTTTTAAAGCAAAGATTAATTAAAATTAAACTATAAAATTAACCATTTATAGTTTATTAATCTAATTAACACAACATCTATTGATTATCTATCTAATAATTACCACATTTGATGTAATAATAAAAACAACACATACACTTAAAAACTTAATAATTATGTCATTTAAACCCGCAAATAATATTCAAGACTTGCAATACTTTGGTGAATTTGGAGGAGTAAATCCATCCATTTCCGATTCATCGACCTATACTTTTTTATCTGCAAAAACAATGTTCGATACTTTTGAAGGAAATGCAGACGGTTGTTATTTATACTCGCGCCACTCAACACCTTCAAATTTATATCTAGGCGAAGCATTAGCTGCAATGGAAGGTACAGAAACAGCAAACGTTACCGCTTCTGGGATGGGTGCTATTACACCTGTATTAATGCAATTATGTGGTGCAGGCGATCATATTGTATCTAGTCGCACTATTTATGGTGGAACGTATGCCTTCTTAAAAAACTTTACACCACGTTTTAATATTAAAACCTCTTTTGTAGACATTACAAAACTGGATGTTGTAGAAGCTGCTATTACACCTAACACAAAAGTATTGTATTGCGAATCGGTAAGCAACCCGTTATTAGAAGTTGCCGATATTAAAGGATTGTCTGCTATTGCAAAAAAGCACAACCTAAAACTTATTGTAGACAATACATTTTCACCATTATCGATTTCTCCAACCGTATTTGGCGCAGATATCGTAATACATAGTTTAACGAAATTTATTAACGGATCTAGTGATACCGTTGGTGGTGTGGTTTGTGGAACTCAAGATTTTATTAACGAACTAAGAAGCGTTAACGATGGTGCTTGTATGCTTTTAGGAGCTACAATGGATAGCTTGCGTGCTGCTTCGGTATTGAAAAACTTAAGAACCTTACATATTAGAATACAACAGCATAGTAAAAACGCGATGTATTTAGCAGAAAAATTTGAAAATTTAGGCTTAAAAACGGTATATCCAGGATTAGAATCTCACCCGTCTCATAAAATATTTAAAGAGATGGTTAACGAGCAATATGGTTATGGCGGAATGCTTACTGTAGATGCTGGATCGTTAGAGAAAGCTAATGCATTAATGGAATTGATGCAAGAAAAAAACTTGGGCTATTTGGCTGTAAGTTTAGGGTTTTACAAAACATTATTTAGTGCTCCAGGAAGTTCTACATCTTCAGAAATCCCTGAAGACGAACAAAAAGAAATGGGATTAAGCGATGGTTTAATTCGTTTTTCAATTGGTTTAGACGCCGATATTGAACGCACCTACGAGATGATGAAAACGTGTATGAAAGAAATAAGTGTTATCTAAAATCTGTTTTTTTAGATTTACAGAAGACTTTAAAAACCTCTTCAACCTAATACAATTGAGCCAGCTATATAGTCTGGCTCAATTTATTTTTACACCCTATACAGTTAATAATTTTCACTACTTTTACAAGAGAGGGTTCCATTAATCCGCTTTTAGAATTTTAATTCCACAACTATAAAAGACATTAGACATTTTAGCAATTCTAACATAAACCGGGAGCTCTTAACCCACCAACGTAAGTTAAACAAAATGAAAAAGCGCATTCCGCTTTCAGTTTTAGGGTGTACAGCAGCCAGTTTTATTATACCTTTTATTCCTAGCCGTCGTGGCGGAAACGGACTTATAGAATATATTGATTATCCCTACGCTGTTCTTTTTAATATTGTTTTACTCTTTGCAATCTACTGTATTGGTTATATAATTAGCACAGACCGAATTAAGACAAAAATGCGTCAATTAGAGTTAAAAAAGCATTTAGAAGAAAAGCTTTAAAACTAATCTAAATCCCCTTTTCACTTCAACGCCTCTACAATACTACAGCTCTTAGTAAGTATTCCTTTTTATTATTTACTTTTCGTAATTAAATCCCGCTATCATTGCTATAACGTTAAAAACTAAAGTTTATGGACTTCGGTCTTTCTGTTTATTTGCATAACAACACCGAAAATCGTAACATTACAATCCTAAAAACTGAACTTTAATGCAAGACGATAATAACCTTTCTAATATAGAGATAGAAGACCAAACTATTATAGACAACAAAGAATTAAGTCTCCTTGAAGCGTTAATTCCAGTGGTAATACTTATGGGTTTACTAGCTTACAACATTTTTTTTGTAGACGGCCAAGAATGGTTTGGAACCTATACTAATCAGATTATTTTATTAATGGGAGGTGCTGTTTCGGCAGTTGTTGGTTTATTTAATAAAGTCACGATTTCTTTAATGATAAGAGAAATATGGTCTAATTTAAAAAGTGTTCTCGTACCAATACTCATTTTGTTTTTAGTAGGTGCTTTGGCTGGGACGTGGTTAGTTAGCGGCGTTATTCCGGCGATGGTATATTATGGCTTAGAAGTTTTAAAACCCTCTATATTTTTACCGGCTTCTGTAATTATTTGCGCCTTAATCTCTATTGCAACGGGAAGCTCTTGGACGACCTCTGCAACCGTAGGTATTGCTTTAATTGGTATTGGTGGTGCGTTAGGCATTAATCCAGGAATGATAGCTGGAGCAGTGATTTCTGGAGGTTATTTTGGAGATAAAATGTCGCCATTAAGTGACACTACAAATCTTGCACCAGCGATGGCAGGAACCGATTTGTTTACTCATATTAGATATATGGCACTAACAACGGTCCCTACTTTTATTATCACCTTAATTGTTTTTAGCGTAATGAGTGCAACGATTGTAACCAATGGAACAGCCGATGTTACTTCGCTTTTAGCAAGCATACAGAACACCTTTAATATTACACCTCTTCTTTTTATTGTACCGGTAGTGGTTATAGCACTTATTCTTTTTAAAACAAAACCCTTGGTAGCACTTACTGTTGGTGTTTTATTAGCAGCCGTCTTCGCCTTTGTTTTTCAACCTACTATTTTAGATAGTCTGTCGTCTTCAAAATTAGAAGCCATTGTAACCACAATCTTGTCTGATGTGCAGATTGTAACCGAAAACGATAAACTTAACGATTTATTTAGTTCTGGAGGAATGAATGGAATGATTTGGACTATCCTTTTAATATGCTGTGCTATGGTATTTGGCGGTATTATGGATGGCATTGGCGCTTTATCCAGAATTACAAAAGAACTTTTAAAACTAGCCTCTAGTATTTTCGGACTCTTTGCGAGTACTGTTGTAAGTTGCTTAGGATTGAATTTAATAGCTTCAGACCAGTATCTGGCCATTGTTATTCCTGGTAAAATGTTTAAACAAGCGTATAAAGATAAAAACTTAGCGCCCGAGAACTTAAGTCGAACTTTAGAAGATTCTGGAACAGTAACTTCGGCATTAATCCCTTGGAATACTTGTGGTGCTTACCATAGTGGTGTTCTTGGCGTTGGTGTAGGTGAGTATTTTATGTACGCGATTTTCAATTGGTTAAGTCCGTTTACCACACTTCTATTTGCTGCTTTTCATATAAAAATCAAGCAACTAACTTCTAAATAAGATAAACTTATCGCTTTATTTAATCACTATAGCTTAAATCTATTAAGGAATAAATATTAAGAATTTCATTCTCTATGTAAAACGCCTTTTCTATCCTACCTTTGTAATAGAAAAATTATTAACAATTAAATATAGATAATATGGCATTTGTAGGAAAAAAATTCCCAAATTTAAACGTAGACGCAATGAACGAAATGGGCGACACTTTTAAAGTGAACGTTCTTGAAGAAGCAGTTAACAACAAGAAAAAAGTTATACTTTTCTGGTACCCTAAAGATTTTACATTTGTTTGCCCAACAGAATTACACGCTTTTCAAGACGCGTTAGGCGAATTCGAAAAACGTAATACAATCGTTATCGGGGCGTCTTGCGATACTCCAGAAGTTCACTTTGCGTGGTTAAACACAGCAAAAGACAATGGTGGTATTGAAGGTGTAACTTACCCAATATTAGCAGATACTAACAGAAACTTAGCTTCGACTTTAGGTATTTTAGATATCACTAACGAAGAGTACGATGAAGAAACAGGAAATGTAATTGTAGAAGGTGACAATGTTACTTACAGAGCAACTTACATTATTGATGAAGAAGGAACAGTAGTACATGAAGGTATTAACCATATGCCATTAGGTAGAAACGTAAACGAATTTTTACGTTTAATCGATGCGTATACTCACGTTCAAGAAAAAGGTGAAGTTTGTCCAGCAAACTGGGAAGAAGGTAAAGATGCAATGCAAGCTAACAGAGCAGGTACTGCAGCGTATTTAGCTTCTCACTAATCTCAATATAAAGCCACACGGTTTATTATAAATCGTGTGGCTTACTTAAAACACTAAAAATTATGGTACAAGAATTAGATCAAGACAATTTAAAGGACCTTGTAGGTAACAATAAAACTGTTATTGTGCAATACTCTGCAACTTGGTGCGGTAACTGCCGTATTATGAAGCCTAAATTTAAAAAATTAGCTTCCGAAAATGAAAATGTAACTTTTGTTATGGTAGATTCTGAAAAATTTCCTGAGTCTCGTAAAATGGCAACAGTAGATAATTTACCAACATTCGCTGTGTTTAAAGATGGTGAGTTTGTAAATCAAGTTCAAACAAACAAGTTTGAAGTCTTAAAAGAGTTAGTTAACCCAGTATTATAACATAGGAAGAAATGAAATTACCTGTAATAAAACATTTAACGCAGTTTATAGCCGAAAATGACGAGGATTATGTTGTAGAAACTATAGAAACACTTGAAGCATTAACAGAAGTGCCTTCGTTAAAAGATGAAGAATTAGATGTTATTGGTGAATTAATTTCTAATATGTATGGCGCTATCGAAGTCAATAAAATGATTAAAGAGGGTACTCCCCAAAAAGAAGCGTTGAATACTTTTATGAAGCGTGTTTTAGGTTCTATAGACAAATAAACACTTCATTATATAGCATAAAAAAAACCACCTCATTACAAGGTGGTTTTTCTCTTTTTCACAGGTATTATTATTGGTTTTTAAATCGCAATTACGACTTTGGTAATAATACTGCATCAATAACGTGTATTACACCGTTAGATTGGTTAACATCGGCGATTGTTACTTTTGCCGAGTTACCGTTTTCGTCTGTAATATAAACGTCTTTCCCTTTTAACCAAGCAGTAATTACACCACCACTCACGGTTTTAATTTCAGCTTTCCCATTGCCCGCTTTAATCATTTCTACAACGTCTACAGCATTCCATTTTCCGGCAACGACGTGGTATTTTAAAATAGTTTGCAACATCATTTTATTTTCAGTCATTAACAACGTTTCTACTGTCCCTTTTGGTAGTTTGCTAAAGGCATCGTTTGTTGGTGCGAATACTGTAAATGGCCCTTTACTTGCTAATACTTCTACTAAATCGGCAGCTTTTACAGCAGCAACTAGCGTGGTATGGTCTTTAGAATTCACGGCATTTTCTACAATATTTTTTGTTGGATACATTTCGGCACCACCAACCATTTTTGAAGATTCTTTCATCATACCTTGCGCAATAATGCATGGAGACGACACGAATAACACAGCTACTAAAGCTATTTTAAATACATTTGAAATTTTCATAGTTTAAAGTTTAAGTTTATAGAATTGTTTTTATGTTTCGGCTATATTAACGAAAGGTCTATGGGGTGCGGTTTTTAAAAACTTGTGCTTTAACTTTTAGTTAACAAAGCCTTAAATCATAACTAACTAAAAAACAACAACTAAACTTTACTTTTCATTCTAAAAAAAAAAGACATTTATTCTTAAAACTATTTTAATAATCTTAAATTTATACTTTAACCTTAAAACATATTATTTTGAGTACAATAAAACTAAAAGGCACCCCTATAGAAACATCTGGATCACTTCCTAAAGTGGGCGATAAAGCACCAAATTTCACATTAACGACTCCAGAAATGGGCTCTAAAACACTTTCTGACTATAAAGGGAGTCGCGTTATTTTAAACATTTTCCCTAGCGTAGATACAGGTACTTGCGCACAATCTGTTCGTTCTTTTAATACGGAAGCTTCAGAAATTGAGAACACTAAAGTGTTATGTATTTCTAAAGATTTACCTTTTGCACAAGCACGTTTCTGTGGTGCTGAAGGCATTAAGAATGTAGAAATGCTTTCTGCTTTTAAAAGTGAAGCCTTCGGAAAAGATTACGGTTTAAATATGACTTCTGGTCCTTTAGAAACTTTACTATCACGCTGTGTAATAGTATTAGACGAAAACGGTGTTGTTATGTATACAGAACAAGTACCGGATATTGTAGACGAACCAAATTACAAAGCTTCTTTATACGCTTTATTAGACCAATAAAAGACTATAAATTACAACGTAAATTAAATAATTAAGACGCTTGATAATGTTATATTTATAACTTTCAAGCGTCTTATATATATTATAATTTTATGGCTAAAAAAGATTCTTTTTTTATAAATAGAGTTAAAAGCGTACGCTATGCCTTTAAAGGCGCGTTTTTATTACTCACTACCGAAGCCAGTATAAAGGTTCAATTTGGATTAGGTGTTTTAGTCACTCTTGCCGGTTTTTACTTTAATATAAGCCCTACCGAATGGATTATACAAACGTTAGTAATTGCTACCATAATGGCATTAGAAGGTATTAATACTGCCATTGAAGCCATTGCCGATTTTATACACCCAGAACACCACCCAAAAATTGGGTTAATAAAAGACTTAGCCGCAGGTGCTGTTTTTATTTTTTCAATCGCCGCAGTAATTACCGGCTGTATTATTTATATTCCTAAAGTATTAGGATAAAAACTAAACCCCTATAATTAACCAAAACACTAAAAAACACCCTCCAAATTAATTCTTAATTAGGCAATTTTAAAATGTAATTCTCCGTTAGGATAAACGTTAGTAATTTGTATTTTTGTCTCATACTAAAAACCTATAATGGCGAAGAAAAAACCGAAAGTAAAAAAAGCTAAAGAACCAAGAGTAAGGAAACCTCTATTTGTTTTAAGCAATCAGCAAAAGCTAATCTTTGGTAGTTTTTTCGTGCTTTTGGGCATCCTCCTGTTTATTGCTTTTTTATCCTTTTTATTTACTGGAAAAGCCGATCAAAGTATTCTTAGCGAATTGCCGTCGCGAGCAGTAGAAACCGAAAACTGGGCGAGTCAAGTTGGTGCATGGCTCAGTGACTTTTTTATTCAACGAGGCTTTGGTATTTCGGCCTTTATTTTTGCAGGACTGGTCTTTTTATCTGGTGTGTTCACTTTATTAGACTTAACAAAAGCAAAACTAATTCAGCATTGGTTTTGGGGAACATTGATAGCCTTATGGATTTCAACTTTATTTGGGTTTGCAGGGCATAAAAACGATGTTTTAAGTGGTACTATTGGTTTTGAAGTCAATACTTATATCCAAGATTTTATCGGAAAAATTGGTACTGTGCTCCTACTACTTTTTGGTCTAATCACCTATTTAGCGATGCGTTTTAAAGTTACGCCAGAGCGTATTATTAATGCGTTTAAAAGAGCTAAGAAAGATATTAAGTCCGATTTTAAAGATGTTAAAAATGATGTCGCGCCTTTAGATAATAATTTAAGCGCCGAAGCTGAAGATATTAAGTCCGCTTTTAAATTAGATAAGGAAACATTAGAACCAGAATTACCAAAAGCGCCAGAAGTTGAAGCGGTACAACCAACAGTTAAAACACCTCAAGAACCTTCTGTAGAAACAGCATTAGAGATTGAGATTCCGAAAATTGAAGAAGAGGAAAACGAAGAAGAACTAGAAATGGAAGTAGGTAGAATTGTTGAAGAACAATCGGAAACCGATAACCTTTCAGATAAATTAGTGGCAGATTTTGGATTATTCGATCCGACGTTAGAATTAGGTAACTTTAAATTCCCACCATTAGATTTATTAAAAAAATATAATATAGAAGGCATTAAAATTGACCAAGCGGAACTTGAAGATAAGAAAAACCGAATTGTAGAAACTTTAAACAACTACAAAATTGGTATTCAGTCTATAAAAGCAACCATTGGGCCAACGGTTACGCTTTACGAAATTGTGCCAGATGCCGGTGTACGTATTTCTAAAATTAAAAACTTAGAAGACGACATCGCACTATCACTAGCCGCTTTAGGGATTCGTATTATTGCCCCTATTCCAGGAAAAGGAACGATTGGTATTGAGGTTCCAAATAAAAACTCCACTATTGTTTCTATGCGCTCGGTTATTGCGTCGCAAAAGTTTCAGAAATCGGAAATGGAATTACCAATTGCCTTAGGAAAGACTATTAGTAACGAAACTTTTGTTGTGGATTTAGCAAAAATGCCTCACTTACTAATGGCAGGTGCAACAGGTCAAGGTAAATCGGTAGGATTAAATGCCGTACTAACGTCTTTATTATACAAAAAGCACCCCGCAGAAGTTAAGTTTGTACTCGTCGATCCTAAAAAAGTAGAGTTAACACTTTTTAATAAAATTGAACGACACTATTTAGCAAAACTTCCAGACAGTGCCGACGCTATTATCACCGATAATACTAAGGTTATAAACACACTAAATTCGTTGTGTATTGAAATGGATAACCGTTACGAAATGCTTAAAAACGCCTTTTGTAGAAATATAGCCGAGTATAATGTAAAATTTAAAGCTCGAAAATTAAATCCTAACGACGGCCATGCGTACCTACCATATATTGTTTTGGTGGTCGATGAGTTTGCCGATTTAATTATGACTGCTGGTAAAGAAGTAGAAACGCCAATTGCCCGTTTAGCACAATTAGCCCGTGCTATTGGTATTCACTTAATTATTGCAACACAGCGACCATCGGTTAACGTCATTACCGGTATTATCAAGGCCAATTTCCCTGCGAGAATAGCGTTTAGAGTAACCAGTAAAATAGATTCTAGAACCATTTTAGACAGTTCTGGTGCCGACCAACTTATTGGCCGTGGAGATATGCTGTATACGCAAGGAAACGATTTAATTAGAATTCAATGCGCCTTTGTAGATACGCCAGAAGTGGAAAGGATTACAGAATTTATAGGGTCGCAAAAAGCATATCCAGATGCCTATTTACTTCCTGAGTATGTTGGTGAAGAAGGTGGCACAAATCTTGATATAGATATTTCAGAAAGAGATAAACTCTTTAGAGAGGCTGCAGAAATCATTGTTGTAGCACAACAAGGGTCTGCATCGTTATTGCAACGTAAATTAAAATTAGGGTACAATCGTGCTGGGCGTATTATCGATCAATTAGAAGCCGCAGGAATTGTAGGTGGTTTTGAAGGTAGTAAAGCAAGACAAGTATTGGTAACCGATTTAGCTTCTTTAGATTCTCTTTTAGAAAACGAAGGTCAATAAAATAAACGAAACGATTTTAAAATGAAAAAATTAGTATTACTCTTATTACTTATCAGTTCTTCAGCTTTTAGCCAAAATGCTAACGATGCTAAGGCACTATTAAACGACGTATCTCAAAAAGTAAAAAGCTACGATAATATTGCTATCGATTTTAAATATGCTTTACATAACTCAGCCGAAAACATCCAACAAGAAACACGTGGTGATGTAACTATGCAAGGTGAAAAGTACAAATTAAACATTTTAGGTATTACAAGAATTTTCGACGGAAAAACATTGCATACTATTAGCCCAGAAGATGAAGAGGTTACAATTTCTTCAGGCGCTTCGCAGGGCGAAGGTAGTATTACACCTAGCAAAATGCTATCGTTTTATGAAGACGGTTTTACGTATAAAATGGATATCGTTCAAAATGTAAAAGGACGTAAAATTCAATATGTAAAACTAGTTCCTATCGATTCAAATTCTGAGATAAAATCTATCTTATTGGGTATAGACGTTCAGACAAAACATATCTATAATTTAATAGAAACGGGTAAAAATAGCACGCAAACAACACTTACTGTAAATTCTTTTAAAACAAACGAGCCTATTTCGAAAACCTTGTTTACTTTTGACAAAAGTAAGTATAGTGACTACTATATTAATAAATTAGACTAGGCTACCCTTGAAAATACTAGATAGATATATATTAAGCTCTTATCTAAAAACTTTTATCAGCGTGTTTGTTATACTCATGCTGATTTTTGTATTACAAGCCATTTGGCTATACATTAAGGAGTTAGCAGGAAAAGATTTAGATTTAATTACGGTTGCGAAATTTTTATTTTACATCACCCCTACTCTAATTCCGCTTATTTTACCACTAACCATACTATTAGCTTCTATTATGGTCTTTGGTAATTTTGCCGAAAATTACGAGTTTGCCGCAATGAAATCTACCGGTATTTCCCTACAACGGGCAATGTCTGGCTTAAGTATTTTTATAGTTGGCTTAGCCATTACAACCTTCTTTTTTAGTAATAACGTAATCCCATGGGCAGAATACAACAGCTACAACCTGCGTAAAAACATTGCAAAAGTAAAACCTGCAATGGCTATTGCCGAGGGACAGTTTAATCAAATTGGAGACCATTTTAACATTAAAGTGTCTAAAAAATCTGGCGATCGTGGGCAATTTTTAGAAGATGTTGTTATCCACCAATCTGAAGCTAATAAAATAGGAAACTTCACCACTATTATTGCCAAGAACGGAGAACTTGTTAGTGAAGAAAGCTCTAATGTTCTTAAATTGATTTTATTTGATGGGTATTATTATAACGATACACCTCCAAAAGATATTCAAGAACGAAATAAAGAACCTTTCTTAAAAAGTGCGTTCGAGAAATACACGATGAATATTGATTTATCGAAATTGAACGAAGTAGACCTCGATGATAAAGCATACGATGATAAATATACTATGCTTAACATTAGTGATTTGTCTAAAACCACAGACTCTCTAGCCACTGCTAGGCAAAACACCTATACAGATTTCTCGACAACCTTATATAAACGTACAAATATTGAAACTCTTAATCTTACGGTAGATACTAAGGAAGACAAAGAATTTACAGGAGATATCCTAGAATTATTTAGTGTAAAACGCCAAGTACAAATTTTAGAATATGCTATAAACTCCATAAGTAGTACCTCCAATATTATTAATTCTAAGAAAGCAGATTTAAAAGCGAAGAACGTTTCATTAAACAAACATATTATTGCATTTCACGAGAAATTCGCGTTAGCGATAGCTTGTATTATTCTCTTTTTTGTTGGCGCTCCTTTGGGTGCCTTAATTAGAAAAGGAGGATTAGGCTTACCAATGATTATTGCTATTGTACTATTTTTGAGTTACCACTTTATTGGTATTTTCGCAAAAAACAGTGCCAAGGACAGTAGTTTCAGCCCCGTTTTAGCCACCTGGTTCTCTACCTTAATAATGTTACCACTAAGTATTTATTTAACACGTCGCGCCACTGCCGACCGTGGATTATTTGAATTCGACCATATTACTGTGCCTATTAAAAAATGGTTTAGTAAAACCTTTCCTAATAGCAGATTTAGTAAAGAAGACGACGACGCGCCAAACACTACAACTGAAGACTTAGAAAGTTCTAACGATACAACAACAACGGCAAACACCGCAGAACATATTAGCGCGACAACGAGTAGCACACTTTTAAATTACCGAGTAGTCTCCAGAATAGCACTAACCGCTTATAGCGTTGCCATTATTCTATTTATCGCTTTCTTTATATTAAAAAATAACGAACGCCCTCAAATAGCTATTTCAGCATTATATTTAAGTGCTATTTCTGCTGTTATTTATGGTATTCATTTCCTAAAAGCACTCATTAGTTATCGTGTATATGAAAAAACAGTCCACGATAATAGACATAAAAAATCACCTGCTTTATTACTTGTAGGATTTATTTTATATCCGATACTTCATTTTAATAGACGCAGAAAATTCAAAACAGATACGGCTTAAAGAACTACGAGAAGCATTATCTTTACAACTATAAAAAGGCATTGTAATGACAACAACAGAAGCTAAAACACAGTTTAAATTAAATACCATTCAAGAAGCGATTAACGACATAAAAGCCGGTAAGGTTATTATTGTTGTAGATGATGAAGACAGAGAAAATGAAGGTGATTTTCTTGCTGCTGCCGAGTTAGTGACTCCAGAAATGATAAACTTTATGGCCACTCATGGTCGCGGATTAATTTGCGCACCACTTACCGAGCACCGCTGTAAAGATTTAGGATTACACATGATGGTTACCAATAATACCGACCCTATGGAAACGGCTTTTACAGTTTCTGTAGATTTAAAAGGTCAAGGTGTTACCACTGGGATATCTGCTGGAGATCGCGCATTAACAGTAAAAGCATTAGTGGATGCCAAAACAAAACCTTTCGACTTAGCGAGACCAGGACATATTTTTCCTCTAGTAGCTAAAGAAGGTGGTGTTTTAAGACGTACCGGGCATACAGAAGCGGCAATAGATTTTGCACGTTTGGCTGGTTTAGATCCTGCAGGAGTTATTGTTGAAATAATGAATGAGGACGGTACAATGGCACGTTTACCACAGCTTTTTGAAGTGGCAAAAAAGTTCGATTTAAAAATTGTATCTATTGAAGATTTAGTGGCCTATAGAATGGATCACGATTCTTTAATTGACAAAAAAGAAGATTTTAATTTAGAAACGCGCTTTGGTACTTTTAGATTAAGAGCTTACCAACAAACGACAAATAACCAAGTACATATTGCGTTAACAAAAGGCGATTGGACAACCAACGAACCGGTGTTAACACGGGTAAATAGTACTCTTGTAAATAACGACATCTTAGGGACATTAACCAATAATGCAGACCAGAAGC
>JAGPVI010000333.1 GCA_018067115.1 Bizionia sp.
TGTTCCCCTCCAAAAATTAGTGCTTTTAAATTTGATTTTTTTCTTATAAATGCAAATCCAACCCCTTTTGGGCCGTGAAATTTGTGCGCACTCACAGCAAGGAAATCAATAGGAATCTCTTGCAAATCTAATCGGTAATGCCCAACCGACTGTACTGTATCACTATGAAAAAGCGCATTATTAGCTTTACACATTTCAGCAACTCTTTTAAGGTCTAAAATGGTACCTATTTCGTTATTTATATGCATTAAGCTTACCAATGTTTTATTGGAAACACCTAGTAATTGCTCAAGATGTTTTAAATCTACGTTCCCTTTTTCATCTAAATTAACATACGCTACGTTTATATTATACTCCTCCTTTAATTGGTCTATGGTATGCAAAACCGCGTGATGCTCTATTTTTGAAGTTATAATTGTTTTCACTTCTAAGTCTCTAACCGCACTTCTTAAAACCAGATTATCGGCTTCGGTCCCTCCAGATGTAAATATTATTTCGGAAGCCGATACATTAAACTGTTTGGCTATCGTTTTCCTAGAGTTTTCAATTATCGATTTCGCCGATCGTCCAAAACTATGCGTCGACGATGGATTCCCGTAATATTCTTGCATTACAGTAGCCATTTTCGTAATGACTTCTTCTCGCATTACAGTTGTAGCGGCACTATCAAAATATACGTGTTTCATTGTCTGGTAAGGGTTCAAGGTGTAAAAATATCTCTTTTAAGGTCACGAAAAACCGATTAAGAAGGCATCGGTTTCAAAGCACAAAAATAAGTCAAATAAAATTAAATGCAATAAGAAGCCTTATAATATGACAAATCTATTATTTTTGTTCATTAATTCACTTTATATGCGCACTCTACTTTCTGTTTTAGCACTAAGCTTTTTATTTTATTCTTGCGATGATGGCGAGATTATAACTACCGAATTAACCTTTGGTAATACCTTTAAGGCGTGTGGAGATCTTGTTTTTTATAAAACCAAGACAGATCCAGCAGAGTCGCTTTCTTTATTAGTAAAAAACCCTGTGCTTAGTTTATCAGATTTTTATGTTACAACTCCAAGAACGGACAACCCCTATTTAGTAGATTTAGTAGACGAGCAATTGTTAGTAAATATTACAGGTACTAACGCTTTAAACTACCGTTCTTACGCTTCTTTACCCGATAATTTATTTTGTAACGATATTCCTCCAACAAATATTCAAGTCACACAAGATTTAACCTCTGGTGGTACAGCTATTTTTACCATTGCTTTAATTGAAGATGATAACGATGGTATTCCTGCAGAATTAGAAGATATTAATGGTAATGGAAACTTAGAAGATGATGACACCGATGGTGATGGCATACCAAATTATTTGGATGCCGACGATGATGGTGATAATGTTTTAACTATCAACGAGAGTCCTAATTACACGGCAGCCGACGGCTTAAGTTTGGCTTTAGATACCGATGGAGATGGCATACCTGACTATTTAGACGATGACGACGATGGCGATGGTGTGTTAACAAGAGATGAAGAAAACGCAACACAAGACCAAAATCCAACAAACGATATTTCTAATAATACGGTGGGGCCAGATTATTTAAACCCGTTAGTAGCAACATCTGTTCCAGCAACAGCTTATAGAGTACACAGTATAAAACAGGAATTTGTAGTAACATTAAACTTAGAAAACTTAACGTTTGAAATCGTTACGCAACAGTTTTTAAATTTTGGTACGCTCGACGATGCATCAACTAGTAAAACGAGAACGCTAACGCCTGATTTTTAGACTTAAATGTCTGGGTCTACATTTTGAAAAATATAAACTTCGGTAGCTCCTAGTCCATATTTCTTGTAGTCGGCAGCATAAAATTTCACATTATTATAGCGCCCAAAAAGGTATTCTAATTCTAGTTTTAGTGTGCCTTCTCCTACGCCGTGAATAAAGACTACTTTTTGGATTTTCTTTTTCATTGCAAATTCCAATTTGTGTCTTGCAGTGTCGAGTTGTAAGTTCTTTTTATCGTGACTGCTCATTCCACGTTCAGACTTCACCAATTGATGAATGTGCAAGTCAACCTCAATTGTAGGCTGGTACCGTTCTTTAGCCTTTACTTTAGGTCCTTGCTTTCTTTTTTCTACAGATTTCTCCGAAATAACTCTTTCAATGCTCTGATTAGAGAAAATATCTTTCTTTAAATCGGAATTGCCTTGTTTAACTATTTCTGAAGCTTCAAACTGAAGTTCAAATCCGTCAACATCTTCAATAGTAATAGTATTTCCTACAATCTTTATAATTGTTCCAGAAAGATCTTCATCTAAAACAAAGATTTTATCCCCTTTTTTAAAGTTCATTTGTCTTCTTCATTATAATTAACGACATCATCATGATCAGTTTTACTTTGGATAGTACTCGATAATCTATAAATCCCGAACATTAAAACAATGATGCCTACAACTAAAATAATTAAATTTTGTTGCTCATCGGCATTGGCATAAATAGCGATTGCACCCCCTATTAAGATTAATAAATAACTTATAGTATTCTTCTTCATCTTTTTATTTATAGGCGCTAATATATTGTTTTCTATTTTCAATTTTTGTAAATTACTTTAATAAAAATTGGCAGAACACTAAAAATAAGAAGTTAAAGCTTATGCTTTTTAAAATATTAACTGAATAATCCCTGAAAAACAAACTCTACCATTCTATGAAATCTCCAACAACTTTATTCGTTTTTCTGTTTTTTATAAGCTTGAGTTATTCGCAGCTTTCAGTTAGAAACAATGCCTATGTTTATGTTAGCGACAGAGTACTTTTTGTTGAAGACGAGGTAAACTTAGGGGTTACTGAAACGACACCAGCTATTTACTTAAGAGACGAAGCGCAATTAGTTCAAGGTAGCGGTACCACTGGCAACTCAGGAAGAGGACGTTTAAGTGTTGAGCAAGAAGGAACGGTACATAATTATGCATTTAACTATTGGGCTTCTCCTGTAGGAAATGTGGATAGTAATAGTATTGGTAATACAAATTTTAGAGCAGACGATGTCATTTTTGAATCTGGTGATATAATTAATCCCAATGACGCTATTTTTATTGGTGGATATAATGGATATTCCCCCCCTTTACAAATTGCTTCATATTGGTTATATGCCTATAATCCAGGAACTTTATATTCAGAATGGGATCAGCTTTTAAGCACAGGAGAAATAGCAGCCGGCTATGGATTTACAATGAAAGGATCTACCGGAGTACCTAGTCAAGCGTACGATTTTAGAGGAAAACCAAACTCTGGCACAATAGTGACAGACATACAATCTGAAAAAAATACGCTAGTAGGAAACCCCTACCCTTCGGCTCTAGATGCCCTCGAGTTTATACACGACCCAGAAAACACCTCTATTCTTAATGGTACTTTATATTTTTGGGAACATGATCAAACAGTTATGTCTCATAATATTACGAGTTATGTTGGTGGGTATGCAACTTACACGATAGATGCCTCAGGCAATACCGAAACTTTTATTAAAGCGCCATTTAACACCTACAACCTAGATGGTTCCCCAAACACTACAGGAAACAGTTCAAACACTACTAAAGAGGTAAAACAATTTATCCCTATAGGTCAAGGTTTTATGATTGAAGGCGAAGCAGGAATACCAGCTACATCGCTCGTTACTTTTAAAAATGAGCATCGCGTGTATTATAGAGAATCTGGTGTAGACAGTGAATTCTTTAAAACAAATAATACTGCAGCTAATCTAGATGAAACGGCAATTGATAACCCTGAAGCTCAAAGTAATATTGTTTACGATGCCAATGGTATACAAATCTTACCAGCACACGTAAAACGTTTTCGATTAAATGTTGATTTTAACGATACATACACAAGACAATTAGTGCAAACTTTTACTGCGGAAGCAACCACAGGATTCGATTACGGCTTAGAACTTAAAAATGGTGCAGATGCAGTGGCCGAGGTCTATTTTAAAAATGAAAATGATGCGGCTAAAATTCTAGGTCAAGCCTTTGCATTCGATGAAGATTTACGCATTCCTTTATTTATTGAACTTAATGAAACTAAAAGCGTTAGAGTTAGAATCTCTGATATTCAGAATTTCGCCGATGATCAGGATATCTACATCCACGATATTAATAATGAAATCTATTACAATTTAAGAGAGCAAAATTTCGATGTCAATCTAGCTGCAGGCGTATACGATTCTGCTTATGAAATAACCTTTAAGGAAAGTGACGGTACGCTATCAGTGTCAGCGTTTGAAGAGTCCAATTTTTCTGTAATACAAAACAACAACACTTCGCAATTAGTAATTAACAACCCTAAAAACCTTGCTATTAAATCGTTTAAATTAATAGATGTTGCAGGAAAACAACTCATTCTCAAGAATAATATGGAGAACCAATCGCGCTACGAGTTTGATACCAACAACTTTAGCGACGGTGTTTATATTGCGATAACAACACTTAACACCAATGAAACTTTAAACAAAAAAATAGTGATTATAAATAAATGATTTTTGTTTTAAAACCTGTAAAAGCCGCTGCCATTTTTAAGTATCGGCTTTTTTTTATACCTAATATTTATTTACTTTTGATGAAATGCTTTTTATGACATCCCCGGAAGATTATATGTTACCCTGCCTTAACAAAAAGCTATTTGGTTTTGAGTGTATGGGTTGTGGTTTACAACGTGGCGTATCGCTATTGTTTCAAGGTCATTTCGTAGAAGCTTTCAAGATGTATCCCGCGATTTACACGCTTATTCCCTTAGGTTTAGTAATAGCGAGTACTTTTCTTTTCAAATTTAAATATGCCAATAAAATGATTAACGCCTTAGCGATTGCTTCTGTTTTAATTATTATTATTAGTTTTATCATTAAAAAAACCAACTAACAATTATATACAATGAAAAAAGAATTAAAACCAACACTTGTCTATGTCCTTTCTGTTATTAGTATTTTATGCTGCTGTTTTGGTGGCTTAGGGTTCTTACTTGCCGCTCCAGCGTACTATATTGCTAACAAAAAGATTAAAGATGCACAATTACATCCTGAAGACTACGATGGAGATATCAACGCAATGAACACCGCTAAAATTGTTGCTCTTGTTGCCTTAGCTATTAACCTACTATATTTATTATATACTATCTATATGATTGCTACGGGAGATTTCGATCAAGCAATGGAGCAGTTAAAGGAAGCTATGGAACAGGCTCAAAACGCGCAATAAACAGTAGTTTATTAAAGGTTAAATAAAAATAAAAAAGCGACCAAATTAACATTTGGTCGCTTTTTTTATTACGCATTTATAACTATTTCGAAATTATTTTTCGAATGTTTTTAATGTTTTTGTAATAATAGAAACACAATCTAATAATTGCTCTTCAGTCATTACTAAAGGTGGTGCAAAACGAATAATGTTACCGTGAGTAGGTTTAGCTAATAATCCGTTATCGCGTAAAGCTAAACAAATGTTCCAAGCGGTATCGCTATCTTCGGTATCATTAATTAAAATAGCATTTAATAAACCTTTCCCTCTTACACCGTTAACAATGCTAGAAGTTTCAATAAATTTTTGCATTTCTCCTCTAAATAACTGACCTAAAGACTCTGCTCTTTCAGCTAAATTCTCATCTTTAACTACCTCTAGAGCAGCGATTGCAACAGCTGCTGCAATAGGGTTACCACCGTAAGTACTCCCGTGGTTACCTGGGCGAATAACCCCCATAATATCATCGTTTGCCAACACTGCCGAAACAGGATAAGCTCCACCAGATAAAGCTTTACCTAAAATAAGGATATCTGCTTTTACGTTTTCGTGATCTATTGCTAACATTCTACCAGTACGCGCAATTCCTGTTTGTACTTCGTCTGCAATAAATAATACATTATGTTTTTCACATAACGCTTTTGCTTTAGTTAAATACCCTTCTGTTGGCACATAAACTCCAGCTTCACCTTGAATAGGCTCTACTAAAAACCCTGCAATGTTAGAGTTACTCTCTAAAGCTTCTTCTAAAGCAGTAAGGTTATCGTATTCAATTTTAATAAATCCTTTGGTATAAGGACCGAAATTTTTACGTGCTACAGGATCATTAGAAAAAGAAATGATTGTCGTTGTACGTCCGTGAAAGTTATTTTCGCAAACAATTATTTCAGCTTCATTTTCGCTAATTCCTTTTACTTCATATGCCCATTTTCTACAGATTTTTAAAGCAGTTTCTACCGCTTCAGCACCTGTATTCATTGGTAATAATTTATCGAAGTTAAATGTTTCTGATGCGTACTTTTCAAATTTACCAAGCATAT
>JAGPVI010000350.1 GCA_018067115.1 Bizionia sp.
ATATCTTTAATAATATAACCATTTTCTACGCGACGTTTCTGTAAAAAGTCAATACCATCAACCGTTTTTACATCTTCAGCAATCAAATTATCAATAACAAATTCGGTATTCATAAAATCGATAACACCAAAACCACTAGCGTTTAAATCCGCCTGAATCGCTTTAATTGTGTTTAAATTATCAATTTCTTTATCAAAATAACCAAAACTCGTAAACAAATTAAAAACGCCATCAAACTGCTTATTATA
This sequence comes from Bizionia sp., assembly GCA_018067115.1. Taxonomy (GTDB): domain Bacteria; phylum Bacteroidota; class Bacteroidia; order Flavobacteriales; family Flavobacteriaceae; genus Bizionia. Next base: position 249 of record JAGPVI010000350.1, read on the forward strand.
AGGTTTACACATATCGTGTACCTCAAAATGTAGCGTTTCATTTTCAAATTGTTTAGCGTAATCAATACTGTTTTCAGATAAATCTACGCCGGTAACATTATATCCAATACTGTTTAAATACACCGAGTGTCGGCCTTTTCCGCAGGCTAAATCTAAAATCTCCCCTTGTTCTGGGATGTTTAAATAATTGGTAAGATTGAACATAAAAGCCTCGGCCTCATTGTGATCTCTATCCTTATATAAGATATGGTAAAATGGCGAATCGAACCAAGACGCGTACCATTGTTGTGTGTTTTCAGTCATAAAATTATTTTGGGGTTTGCATGTCGCTATCGCGAAAAAGCACCAGGCTTTCACAAGTCGCTTCCCGATAGAAATCGGGAGAGCTCCAACAATTGCTCAATCCTTAACCCAATTTTTAATAAAACATTAAGTTTGCGACAAAAATAGAGTATTTTTGCAATCTATTACACGAATTCAATGGAAGAAAATTTTAAAATGGTTGCCAAAACCTTATTTGGTTTTGAAGATATATTAGCAAACGAATTAATACAACTTGGTGCTCAAGAAGTTAAGACTGGGGTGAGAAACGTAAGTTTTGTTGGTGATAAAGGGTTTATGTACAAAGCCAATTTAGCACTGCGTACGGCTACAAAAATCTTAAAACCTATAAACAGTTTTAAAATTAAAACCGAGCAAGATTTATACAATCAAATCTATAAAATGGATTGGAGTAAGTATTTAAAATCTTCAGGAACTTTGGCTGTAGATGCGACGGTAAATTCTACGGTTTTTACGCACTCCTTATATATATCTCAAAAAACAAAAGATGCTATTGTAGATAAATTTAGAGATGAAACCGGCGAACGACCAAATGTAGATTTAAAATTCCCGGATTTAAAAATTAACATTCATATCGATCGCGAAGTGTGTAATGTATCTTTAGATGCGTCTGGAGAATCTTTACACAAACGTGGTTATAAAACGGCAACTAACATTGCACCAATAAACGAAGTATTAGCTGCAGGGTTAATTATTTTATCTGGTTGGGACGGCCAATCGGATTTTATGGATCCAATGTGTGGTAGTGGAACAATGTTGGCAGAAGCAGCAATGATAGCTTGTAACATTCCTCCAAACTTAATGCGTAAAGAATTTGCTTTCGAACGCTGGCAAGATTGGAATGTTGAGTTATTCGAAAAAATCGAAGAATCTCTACTTAAAAAAACTAGAGACTTTCATCATAAAATATTTGGTTTCGATAAGTCGCCAAGTGCGGTAACTAAAGCCATAGAAAATATTAAGAATGCACATCTAGACGAGTTTATTTCTATAAAACACGAAGACTTCTTTAAAACCCAAAAAGGTGGTGACGAGAAACTGCATATGGTATTTAATCCACCTTACGGTGAACGTTTAGATATCGATATGGAAAGTTTTTATAAAAATATAGGGGATACCTTAAAGCAAAATTACGCTAATACCGATGCTTGGTTTATTACTTCTAATTTAGAGGCTTTAAAGCACGTTGGGTTAAGACCATCGCGTAAAATACACTTAATGAATGCGCGGTTAGACTCTCGTTTAGTAAAATACGAAATTTACGCAGGAAGTAAAAAAGGAAAATATATGAAATAGATAAGACTAAGTCTTATAAAACATAAAAAACCATTGTTTAAGCCAATTGAAATGCTGGTGTAAACAATGGTTTTTTTATTTGAGTTTTAGTAAAATTTACTAAAGAGGCTATCATATTTTAAAGGGTATATAATAAGCAATTTAATAAAGTAGACTTACTTATTCTTCTTAAAAATAGGGATTAAATACGATACAGTATAGCCGTAACCTACACCAATTTTACTATCGTCGTAAGTTTTTCCGAAACCTGGAATATAATTATTTCCAAAGCTACCGGATTCATCTTCAGAAATAGAATATTTTAATTGTGCTTGTACACCTACAAAAAGATTAGAGAGCACTTCGGCTTTAAGCCCTAGTATTAATTCTGCCCATATAGACGATAACCCACTAACTTTCTCTATTTCATCAGAGGTGAATTGTGGTGCCCAAAATTGGTCTGTACTATAAACAGTATAGCTATTTCGTTGTTGAGAAAATGTACTTGCACCAACCCTAAAGCCGCTATAAATCATATTCTCCATTCCTAACCAGTTGGTGTACATATTATAATCGAAACCAGCTTTAAAATAACTCCCGTTAGCAGTAGTACTTAAAAAATCGTTACTTGTCGTTTTTTCTTCTGTACCTAATTCTCCGGCAACATACCAATTTTTCGTGAGGCGGTAGTCCCCATTAATTTCGAAACCTTTATACTCATCGTCTAAAAACGAGCGGACTAGCTTACTAATATCTGCACCTAACCTTAAACCATATTTTTGTTTAATGACAAGGGTGTCTGTCGCTTTTTTTGAAGAAGCTTTTTGCTCTTGTGCAGTTGCAGTAACACAAAACAGCAGTAAAACTAAAGTACTAGTGAAATATGTTAAAGTGCGAGTTTTCTTCATTTTCTATGGTTTGATTATCGTTAACAGGTTGTATGACTTGTATCCAATTGTCGCCATCATCTTCAACCGTTATAGTAATATTCTTAAAAATTGTTTTGTAGCCACAAGCACGAGAAACATATACGTTTTCAGTGGCATAAACAATGGTAATAATATCTGGGTTTCCAGTTATAAAATCATCCGATGTATCATCAGGAGTGTCATTATTAGATATGGCATAGTCCTTATAAAATCTATATTTAGTGACCGAATCGTTCGTTTTTAATGGAAGAATAACTTGATCTACCGTTTGAATATTATAACCATCTAATACGCGAATATCGTCTACCGTTTCCACTCTAAACTTATTTACATTTTTAGGGTTTTCTAAGGTAATCGTCGTTAAGTCTAGAAAATCTATAATTAACCGTGGTGTTGTAGGCGTTTCTCCAGAGCAAATATCGTCGCGCTCACAACTTAATGTAACTGTTAAAGCGAGTAGAAGTAAGGCTGTTATTTTTTTCAAAAGGCTGGTATTTATCGTCTATTAAATTAGTTTAATTATGAATTAGCGTTTTTCTAAAAGCACAATATTTTCTACGTGATGTGTTTGCGGGAACATATCTACAGACTGGACTCTTGTTACTTTATACTGCGCATCCATTAACTCTAAATCTCTAGCTTGAGTGGCGCTATTACAACTTACATATACTACTTTTTTAGGCGCAATATTAAGTATCTGTTGTACAACATCTTTATGCATTCCATCTCTTGGTGGATCTGTAATAATAACGTCTGGCTGACCGTGAGTATTTATAAAATCTGTATTAAATACATTTTTCATATCACCCACATAAAACTCAACGTTAGTAATGCCATTAAATTGTGCATTTTCTTTAGCAGCAGTAATAGCATCTGGTACAGCTTCTACACCTATCACTTTTTTGGCTTGCTTAGCAATAAATTGAGCGATAGTTCCTGTTCCCGTATATAAATCGTACACTAATTCGTCACCCTGTAAGTCGGCAAATTCGCGTGTTAGTTTGTATAATTCGTAGGCTTGATTAGAGTTTGTCTGGTAAAATGATTTAGCATTAATTTTAAATTTAAGGCCTTCCATTTCTTCAAAAATATGATCTTCTCCTTTATAACAGATTACTTCTTGATCGTAGATGGTATCATTTGCTTTTCCGTTTATAACGTACTGTAAAGACGTGATTTCTGGAAAGGTCTCCCCGATATAATCTAATATTAATTCGCGTTTTTCTTTATCCTCTTTAAAAAATTGAAACATAACCATTATGTCACCAGTAGAAGAGGTACGAATCATCATTGTTCTTAGCAACCCCGTTTGGTTTCTAGTATTAAAAAACTCTAAATTATTATCTACAGCAAATTGTTTAACACTATTTCTAATCGCGTTAGAAGGATCGGCTTGCAAATGACATTTATTAATATCTAAAATCTTATCCCACATTCCAGGAATATGAAATCCTAAAGCGTTTCTATCGCCTAAATCTTCATCCGACTGTATTTCTTCAAGCGTTAACCATCTCGAATCACTAAACGAAAACTCCATTTTATTTCTGTAAAAGTACTGTTCTGCAGATCCTAGAATAGGTGTGATTTCAGGTAACTCGATGTGTCCAATACGTGTTAAATTATTGGTCACTTCATTTTGCTTATAATATAGTTGGTGTTCATAGCCCATATCTTGCCACTTACAACCACCACAAGTACCAAAATGCTCACATTCTGGAGTGGTACGTTTCTCACTTAATTTATGAAAAACAGTCGCTTTACCTTCAAAAAAAGCTTTTCTCTTTTTAAAAGTTTGTACATCTACAATATCGCCAGGAACGGCATTAGATATAAAAATGACTTTTCCATCTGGCGCTTTTGCAACAGTTTTTCCTTTAGCAGCAGCATCTAAAACTTCTACGTTTGTAAAAATTTGTTTTTTAGTTTTTCTTCTTGACATAGGCACAAAAATACTTTCTTTTTATATTATTTAATCAATACATCTCGAAAAATACAAGATAATATGTGTTTTTCTTTAAAACAATATAGTTTCTTGAAATTTGAATTTAAATGTAGGCTTCTCATTTTGAGTGGAGTAAAGCACTAATTGGTTGCTTATAAAGCGTTAAATTTATTATAACAGTCTTTAATATTATTTGATTTGGCGTGCAGATTTAGTAATTTGCGGTTTTTATGGATGATTTCTCTCCAAAACAAATTCCTATTAGAATTTATTAAGAAGGAATGGATATTTTTTAATTTAAAATTCCATTATAATGGCTGTTTTAGAACAATTAACGTCGCAAAAAGCGATAGACTTAGAAAACAAATACGGAGCCCACAATTATCACCCTTTACCAGTTGTATTAAGCAAAGGAGAAGGTGTATTCGTTTGGGATGTTGAAGGAAAAAAGTACTACGATTTTTTATCTGCTTATTCGGCA
>JAGPVI010000354.1 GCA_018067115.1 Bizionia sp.
ATGGTAATTACCACTATCTTTTATTTACTCATTTCTTTTACGGTACTTAACATAGCTGACCCTTTAGCTATTTCAAAGGTAGATTCGCCATTGTCCTTGGCAGCATCGAATCTTAACTCTTGGCTACCAGTAGTTTTAGCAGTTGCAGCATTATTTGCTACAGCCAATGCTGCGTTTAGCGGTATCATTTCCATAAGTAGGTTATTATTCGGAATGGCAAGCGTGGGCGAACTTCCAAAATTTATGACTAAAGTAAATGCACAGAAAGTACCGTGGGTTACTACTATTGTAGTTATGGCAGCAGTTGCGGGATTTTTATTGTTGGGCGATATTAAGATTGTAGCAGGTATGTCTTCTTTAGGCGCTTTACTTGTTTTTGTTGCCGTAAATGTCGCACTTATCGTGCTTCGGTTTAAAGCACCAGAGCAAGAACGACCATTTAAAGTTCCTTTGGCTATAGGACGAGTGCCGATTTTACCCATTTTGGCGATACTTATAAGTCTATCATTGATAATCCAATTTAATTGGCAGGTTTATTCAGCGTTCGTAGGTGCTGTTATCGTGGGTATTGTGCTTGATTATTTTTTGGACAAAAAGTCAAAAGATGAAATAGACCCTGAAAAAGAAAAGGAACTTTTTAACCATTAAAATGAAGCTATGGACTGGATGTTTGAAGATTTTAAAACTGACCTAGATACCTTAAATCCTATTGTACGAGAAAAAGCCCTGTCCATAGCAAAAGAACTAATTGAAAAAAAAGATATTTCAGCAAAAGAAGCTTTATCAGAAGGCATCATAAGGGCGGAAGAATGGTTTTACGATTTAGAAGGATAATTATTAATTAAAAACTATATAAAATGTTACAGATAATCGAATTAAAAGAAAAAAATATTGTTGCAACAAAAGCTTCGGGCAAATTGAGAAAAGAAGATATAGAAAAAATCCATCCACTTATCCACGCCATACTGGACAAAGGAATGAAAGTCCGGTGGTATTTTGAGATGGTCAACTTTACAGGTTGGGATTTACCTGGTTTATGGGAAGACCTAAAAATGGACACAGCCCACGCCACGGACTATGAAAAAATAGCAATGGTAGGAGATAAAAAATGGCAGAATTGGATAACCCAATTTATGAAGCCTTTTACCAATGCCGATATTAAGTATTTCAATATAGACCAAAAGGAAGATGCCAAAAATTGGATTGAGAGCCAGTAAGCTTACTTCCGTAAAAGACAGACGATGAATAAAAAAAGCATTCTTATTACCATTTTAATTGGGTTTGCCATAGGTGTTTTTATCCTTCAACCTTTTGGGATAACAATTTTCACGTTTAGCAGCCAGAATTACGAAATCAATTGATGGCAATATTTAATAAATAATTTCATTGAAATTTTAAATATCAATGGGAATCAAATTTTTGAGAACACTCTGTTTGGCTTATTAGGTGCAAGTGTTGCGCTAATTTATTATTTCGGTAAACGAGAAAAGGATATAGATAACAAGTAGCGGTAAATCGTTATAGGAATGAGCGAAATTTTTTATTTAAATAAGTTAAGTGAAAACTTAATTAATAGCAGGCAGCTTTTATGATGCTTTTTAAAGCAAAATGATTAATAGTATTAAAAGCAAAAGTAGAAGCTGCTTTTTTAAATTATACAAGTAAAGATGCGCATTATGAATATTAAACATTGTTTTTTAATAATCTTGTTGGTTAGTTATTATAAGGTAAATGCCCAAAAAGTTTATACAACTGAAGAAGGTCATATTATGATGATGACTTTGGTTGATGATAAACCCATCAAGGCAGAAAGCCATAAATTGGCACTATATCTTGATTATGATTCCAAAGTGGTCAATGGTGTACTCGACCTTAAGACTTTATCAACATATAGTCCTAAAATCAATGCCCTTTTAGAACAGCGGGAAGACCCTTTAATACTTCGGTTTACTGGCACTATTCCATCACAGGATTTTTTATCAAAACGGCACGACCCTATCAACTTTAATTGGCTGATAGATGTTACTTATCAAGGGAAATCCTTTAAATCACAATTTAAAGCAACCATTACCCATATAGAACAAGGAGTAAGTATGTCCTGCCTGATAAGTGCAACCGGACAATTATTGGTTTCAAATACTGGTTTGGATTCCTTAATAGAGGGTATCGATGATACCATAGAGGTGCAGTTTGCCCAATTGGTGTTGAGATTGGAATGACTGTGAATTTAAATAAAATTATAATTGATATAAATGAAAAAAAAGAAACTGAATTTAAGAGATTTAAATAAAACTTCATCCGATAATCACAAGCGCAATGATGGCCACAACCATAGCAGTCCGGAAAGTATAGGGAAATTTAAAATTTATGTACCAGCAATTTTCAGCTTTGTAATGCTGATTATTGGTATTGCGATGGATTATTTTGACGTAGCTTTTTTTAAAGATTGGATACGTATTGTCTGGTATGCAGTCGCATATCTTCCAGTAGGTTTTCCTGTGATAAAGGAAGGTTGGAACAGCATCAAAAATGGCGATTTCTTTACCGAGTTTTTATTGATGTCCATCGCAACCATAGGTGCATTCGCCATTGGCGAATATCCCGAAGGTGTGGCAGTAATGTTGTTTTATGCGGTAGGCGAATTGTTCCAAAGTGCCGCCGTTAAAAGAGCCAAGAGAAGCATCAAGGCATTACTAGATGTAAGACCTAATGAAGCCTTGGTCTATAGGAACAACAATTATGTTTCTGTAAATCCCGAAATCGTTGCTATTGGCGAAAAAGTGCAAGTCCGTGTGGGCGAAAAAATTCCTTTGGATGGTATTTTATTGTCCGAAAAAGGCTCGTTCAATACCGCAGCATTAACGGGCGAAAGCAAACCTGACACCATTGCAAAAGGAGAAAAAGTATT
>JAGPVI010000356.1 GCA_018067115.1 Bizionia sp.
CAGAAATGCATATTTATGGTGCTTATGCTACTCAAAAAGTAACGCAACTTCATAATAAAAAGGAAGGCTTTTTAATAAAAGGATTTGCCGAAGATGTTGCTACAGTAATGCAAAACGCAAAAGTATGTTTAGCGCCTATACGGTTTGGAGCAGGCTTAAAAGGGAAAATCGTGGATGCTATGGTTTATGGAACACCTTGCGTAACCACAACAATTGGAGCGGAAGGTCTATATGGAAACTTAAAACCAAACGCTTTTATTGAAGACACACCCGATGCTTTTGCAAACAAAGCCGTCGCATTATATACCACAGAATCACATTGGAATATGTTTCAACTTAACGGGTTTGAAGTCGTAAATAATAGGTTTAATAAACTTTATTTTGAAGCACTATTTGTAAGTCGAATGGAATCTTTATTCAGAGATTTAGAATCTCACAGATTACATAATTTTACAGGACAATTATTAATGCATCATACCTTGCAAAGCACTAAGTTTATGAGCAAATGGATAGAAGCTAAAAATAAATAAACAACCAGTTCGTTTATTGAAAATAAAAACCCTCCTGCAATACGGAGATTAGAGGAGGGTTTTTTTATGTCTAAATAATAGCGTTTTACTTGCTATTCTTATGTTTATTTAATTCGTCTTGCAATTGTCTGCGTACTTTCTGCTCGCGTTCTAAAGCAACACGTCTGTGGTCTTCAAATTCTTCTTCGGTTTCCGAAAGTGCTTGTTTTGCTTCTTTAGTAACCGCATTACTGTTGTTATATCTGTAAATAAATAATAGAAGTAATGCTAATAAAGCACCGATAATAGACCAAAGTAAAGTGTTGTATCCCGATTTACTCATTTGTAAACCGAACAACGACATACTGTCTTTCTCTAAATTCGTTTCATCTAAAGATTCTTGAGTATTTGATAAGTTCGATTTTAATTTCGCAATTTCTTGATTCTGGTTGTCGACAATAGTCTGCGTGTCTACTAAATTTTTATTAATGGCCTTTAACGAATCTAAGGTATGTGCTTTAAGCGAATACAACCAAGTCTTTTTTACAACCTTGTACTCTTGGTAGTTGTTAGAACGTTGTATAACAAACTCAAATTGATTATCTAAAGAGCCGCTATTTAAAGATAGTTTTTCTTCTTCGTCTGTTACTTTTCCTTGTGTTTGCGCTTGTGTTTGATGTGATAAGTTGAAAATAATAAGAAATACAACTAGTATCTTGCAGTTATTCATTTGTAAAAATTAAAGTATTTATCAATACCGCTAAGGTATTAAATAAAGTTTAGTGAGTGAATTTATAGATAATAAAAAGCCTCACTAAAAGTGAGGCTAATGTATATACGTTAAACACCTATAATTTGGATGTTTTACGAATTAATAATATGTAAAACGTCTTACTTTAGCGATGTATTTTGCTAAACGAATTACTTGGTGACTGTAACCATATTCGTTATCGTACCAAATGTAAAGGATAGCATTTTTACCGTCTGCTCTTACTATCGTTGCTTTACTGTCGTAAATAGAAGGAGCAGAACTGCCAACGATATCGCTAGATACTAGTTCGTCGCTCATTTCGTATTTAATTTGCTCTACTAAATCGCCTTCTAAAGCGTATTTTTTTAATGTAGCGTTAATGCTTTCTATGCTAGCTTCAGATTCTAACTCTAAGTTTAAAATCGCTAAAGACCCATTAGGAACAGGAACACGAATAGCGTTAGAAGTTAATTTACCTTCAAAACTTGGTAATGCTTTGCTTACTGCTTTTCCAGCACCAGTTTCTGTAATTACCATATTTAATGCTGCTGCACGGCCACGACGGTATTTACTATGGAAATTATCTACTAAGTTTTGATCGTTTGTATACGCGTGAATCGTTTCTAAGTGACCACTTTTTACACCGTACGTATCTTCTATAGCTTTTAAAATAGGGGTAATAGCGTTTGTTGTACAAGAAGCTGCAGAGAAAATAGCGACTTCATCAGGGTTATGCTCTAAGTGATTAACACCGTGAACAATATTTGGAACTCCCTTTCCTGGTGCTGTTAATAATACTTTATCTGCTCCTTTAGAAGATAGTAAACGTGTTAGCGCTTCTTTGTCTCTAAATACACCAGTATTATCAATAATTAAGGCTTCATTAATATCGTATTGTGTGTAATCGATATCTTCAGGTTGGTTTGCCGAAATAATTCTAACAGTTGTTCCGTTTATAATTAAAGCTTCGTTTTCTAAATCAATTCCTACTGTTCCAGGGAAATCTCCGTGTACAGAATCGTTGCGTAATAAAGAAGCTCTTTTTTCTAAAATAGTAGCGTTTATTGCACCGCGAGTAACAATTGCTCTAAGACGTAACTGACTACCTTTACCAGTTTTTGTCATTAATTCTCTAGCAACTAAACGACCAATTCTACCAAAACCGTATAAAACGACATCTTTAGGTTTAATAGCTTCGTAAGCATTAGCATCTTTAAGTTTGCTAGCTACAAATGCAATAGCATTACTAAAGTTTTTCTCTTCTAAATGGTACTCGTAAGTTAATTTACCAATATCTAACTTTGCTGGAGGAACATCTAAAGTTTGAATTGCTTCAGCTATTTCTACAGAATCAAAAACAGAGATTGGTTTTTGAACAAATTCTCCAGCGTATTCGTGAAGATTTAAAATTTCGCTTACGTTTCTATCGATAAGCTGATTTCTAAATAGAACTAACTCAATAGATTTGTCGTACCATAGGTCGCTTACAATTTTAATAAATTCAACAGTTGCTCTACGTCTGTCTGCTTGAAACGCTAATTCGCTTTCGTAAGTTTCGTTAACTGGCATATTTTAAAGTGTTTAGTGTGTTGTTTAAATTTCTGCAAAAGTATA
>JAGPVI010000358.1 GCA_018067115.1 Bizionia sp.
CTGGGAAGTTATGAAATAACGACTCTATTCCAGATGGACTAAAGAATACGAGTATGTCGTAAGACACATTCGCCAAATCAGATAAATCACTAATTACCGTTTTGTAAAAAACAGCTTCCTTCCAGTTTACCCCTAATTCATTTAATGTTTCAGGAACTTCAGGTTTTAATTTATCGGTGGTTGGTAATAAAAATGTCTCGTCTTTATATTTTTTAATTAATGGCGATAATTCAGAAAAAGTACGTTTACCAACATAGATTTTACGTTTTCTATACACTACATATTTTTGTAGGTAATAGGCAACAGCTTCCGACTGGCAAAAGTATTTCATCGTATCTGGCACCTTAAAGCGCATTTCTTCTGCTATTCTGAAAAAGTGATCTATTGCATTTCTACTGGTTAAAATAACCGCAGTAAATTTAGATAAATCTATTTTTTGTTGTCTTATTTCCTTAGAAGGAACGCCTTCCACGTGGATGAAAGATCTGAAATCAATCTTTACTTTCTGCCTCTCAGAGAGTTCGAAGTAAGGAGAGTTCTCAATTTTAGGTTCTGGTTGTGAGATTAAAATCGTTTTCACTTTCATAATATAATAGCTTTTTTAGTTTCTATGTAGTTGTAATTAATTTATACAAAACTACATATGGTGAAATTTCGAGAGTGCAAAGGTACAAAATAAAATAAAACAAGTTATTTTTAATTGTCATTAGATGTGTTTTAAAAAAATATGACAATCCTATAATATGCACAACAAACAGAATGGAAGCAATTATATATAAGTGATTTACGTGCGGGTCTAAACTAAAGACTAAAATAAAGTTAAGAGGAATAAGTAATAAACCTGCAAAATTTTTAAAGTTGATTTTTAAAAACAAATATTCGTTAACAATAAAGTCAATATTTAAAACACTACTAACCAATCGTTCTACAAGTGTTTTTATAAGTACAAACAAAGTTAAACCGAAACCTATTTTATAGTACATATCTAAAGTCGATAAATCAACACTTTCCCATATATTATAGAAAACGAGAGAGAGTACTGTGAGTTGTATAATAAGATTGCCAAATAAAAGGGACTCGAAACCGTTTATAAATTTCTGCTGTTTAATATAGGCGTTCGAATATTTATAATTTACTAGTATAAACGCAAAATCGTGAAAGTGCTTGGGATAGGCTATTCTAGCAATCGCTATTAGTAATAAACTAAGTACTAATAAAACCGTAAAAATTTCGTTTGAAACAAGTTCTCTTAACATGCCATAAAATTATTATAATTATTTATAGGGTAATCGCTAATATTAATAAATATTTAAAAATAAATAAATTTCAAAATACTACATTTGCCAAAAATAACGCTATTAATGAAAGATGCTATTGTCATTATTCCCACTTATAATGAGATTGAAAATATTGAAGCCATAATAACGGCAATATTTTCAGAGGATAAGGCTTTCGATGTTTTAATAGTCGACGATAATTCGCCAGATTTAACAGGTTTAAAGGTTAAAGAGCTTCAAGAAAAGTACGGTGACCGCCTATTTTTAGAAACACGTAAAGAAAAATCTGGTTTAGGTACAGCCTACATTCATGGTTTTAAATGGTGCTTGCAGCGAAAGTATGAGTATATTTTTGAAATGGATGCAGATTTCTCTCACGATCCTAAAGATTTAATTAAATTATATAATGCCTGTCACGAGGAGGATGCCGATTTAAGTATTGGTTCGCGCTATGTTAAAGGTGTAAATGTTGTAAATTGGCCGCTGGGACGTGTGCTTCTATCTTATGGAGCATCGATGTATGTGCGCTTAATTACAGGAATGACTATTAAAGATACCACTGCGGGCTTTAAATGTTATAAACGCAGCGTTTTGGAAGCGTTAGATTTTAACGACATTAATTTTGTAGGCTATGCGTTTCAAATAGAAATGAAGTTTAAAGCCTATTTAAAAGGATTTAAAATTGTTGAGGTTCCTGTTATTTTTACAGACCGTGCCAGAGGAGAATCTAAATTAAGTACCAATATTATTTCTGAAGCCATCTTTGGAGTTTTGACAATGAAAATGAAAAGTTTTTTTAAAAAATAAAGAAAATGAACGAAAGAGTTACACTTATTAAAAATGCTAAAATTGTAAACGAAGGCACTATCGAGTTGAGAGATATCTTAATTGAGGGTGAGTTTATTACAAAAATTGCTGAGTCTATAAGTCCGAAAAATGGAGATGTTCTTATTTTTGATGCTGAAGGACAACACGTTTTACCAGGTATGATTGACGATCAAGTTCATTTTAGAGAACCTGGATTAACTCATAAAGGAAATATAGAAACCGAATCTCGCGCAGCCATTGCTGGAGGGATCACCTCTTTTATCGAGATGCCAAATACATCGCCACAAACTACTACTATTGGAAAGTTGAACGAGAAATTTGCTATTGCAAAAGAAACATCTTCGGCGAACTATTCTTTTATGTTTGGAGGTACTAACGACAATTTAGAAGAAATAAAAAAGTTAGACCCAAAGCAGGTTGCTGGTTTAAAACTATTTTTAGGATCCTCTACAGGAAATATGCTAGTGGATAACCCAGAGGTTTTAGAGGCCATTTTTTCGAGTACCGACTTATTAATTTCGGTACATTGTGAAGATGAAACCACTATAAAAAACAACCTTAAAGTCTATACAGATCGTTATGGAGACGATATTCCAATGCATTTTCATCCAATTATTAGAAGTGAAGAAGCGTGTTATATTTCGTCATCGAAGGCTATTGAACTAGCAAAAAAAACAGGAGCACGTTTACATGTTTTCCATGTGTCGACAGGGAAAGAAACCGAGTTGTTTTCTAATAAAGTACCATTAAAAGATAAGAAAATCACTGCAGAAGTATGTATTCATCACTTATGGTTTAGCGATAAAGATTACGAGAATAAAGGGGCTTTTATAAAATGGAATCCTGCAGTAAAATCTGAGAAAGATAGAGATCAATTGCTAAAAGCATTATTAGATGATAGAATCGATGTTATTGCAACCGATCATGCACCTCATGCTTTAGAAGAAAAACAAAATGTGTATACTAAAGCGCCTTCTGGTGGGCCATTAGTACAACACGCTATGCCAGCATTGTTAGAGTTGTACCACCGCGATAAAATATCGATCGAGAAAATTGTTGAAAAAACCAGCCATAATCCTGCCATTTTATTCCAAGTAGAAAAACGTGGGTATATTAAAGAAGGGTATTATGCCGATTTAGTATTAGTAGATTTAAATAGTCCTTGGACCGTTAAAAAAGATAATATCCTCTATAAATGTGGATGGTCTCCTTTTGAAGGCACAACTTTTAAATCTAGAATAACACATACTTTCGTTAATGGAGGTTTAGCGTACAAAAACTTTAAGTTTTACGATACTAAATACGCTAAGCAACTTACTTTCGATAGATAGAAAAGAAGTACAATCTATGAAAATCCAATTTTTTTTATGTGCACTCGCAGTTCTTATTTTAAGTAGTTGCTACGATGTGGAACGCCCTAAAAAGCCAAATAACTTATTGTCGCAAGACCAAATGGTTGCCGTTATTACTGATATGGCAATTTTGTCGTCTGCAAAAGGGGTGAATAAGAAAAGGATTGAAGAGAATGGTATTATACCCGATCAATACATTTATAAAAAAAACAATATCGATAGCATAAGTTTTGCAGAAAGCAATTTATATTATGCTTTCGATATAGAGACTTACAATAGAATTTACGATAGGGTTAAAGATACTTTAAACAAGAAAAAAGATGTTCTTGAAAAAATAGAAGACCGTGAGAAAGTCGAGAAAAACAGGCAGGATTCTATTAAGCGTATTAAATTAAAAGAGAATCGTGTGTTTGTTAAGGATTCCCTAGAGTCTACCCAAGGATTTGTATCTCCAGAGTAAATTCAATTTTTAAGCGTTATCTTTTTTGTATTTAGTACAGGTTTGTTCTAAGCTGTCTTTAATAGGTGTAAATGTAATACCTAAAGCGTCCTTAATTTTTGTGTTATCGTAATCAGATTGCGATTGTAAAGAGTGTACTAAGTGTTTTGTTAGTTTTCTGCGCTTTCCGGTTAGCGTATGTTTTAACCAATCTAAGCGCCAAGCGAGCTGTAGTAGCCACGGTTTAGCTTCTTTATTTGGAGGTTTTACTTCTAAGAGCTGTGCTGTTGTAGTTAAGAATTTTTTATAACTCCAACTTTCCGCCACGCATATAAAACGTTCGTTTTTTAGGTCGCTTTCCATAGCCTTAGTCATACACTGCACTACATCATTTACATCAACATAGCCCATGCTACCAGACGTGTAATAGGGGAGGCCTTTAGCTACGGTTTTTATAATAGATCCGCTACCATAGCGCCAAATGCCTGGGCCTATAATCACTCCTGGGTTTATAATTACAGCATCCAATCCTTCCTGGGTGCCGCGCCAAACCTCTAGCTCTGCACCATATTTGGTAATGGTATAAACACTGTTGTTGCTTTCGGGATTCCATTCGTTCTTTTCGGTGGCTGCCAGTCCTTTTTTAGGGGCGCCAATAGCGGCAACAGAACTTATATAACACAGTTTTTTGACACTATTAGAAGCTATACAAAAATTGACAATATTTGCTGTTCCTTCAATATTCGTTTTTTGTAAAAGATCGAATTTATCTGGTTCGAAGGATACAAAAGCAGCACAGTGATACACGCTAGTAATACCTTCGAAAGCTTCAGTTAAACTGGGAATGTCATTTAAATCACCTTCAACCCATTCAATTCTATTAAATAAGTCTTCTGGTGTAGAGGTGTAGTAAGAGAAAATCCGCTTTACGTGTTCAAACTTTGTTTTGTTTCTATAAATAGCACGTACTTTCTTATTGGTATTCACCAACGTATAAAGTAAATGCGCACCAACTAAACCTGTTCCTCCTGTAACTAAAATCATAGGACTAATGTAAAGAATTATTCAATATTGCTAACTATTTATACATTGATTTTTATCTTTGCTTCACTTAATACTAAAGTTAAAAAAAATGGCTAATACATTTGTAGAAGAATTACGATGGAGAGGAATGGTACACGATATCATGCCGGGAACCGAAGAGCAATTGGATAAAGAGATGACTACGGCCTATATTGGGTTCGATCCAACTTCCGATTCTTTGCATATTGGTAGTTTAGTGCCTATTATATTATTGGTGCATTTAAAAAAAGCAGGGCATCAGCCTGTTGCTTTAGTAGGTGGTGCTACAGGAATGATTGGCGATCCATCTGGAAAGAGTGACGAGCGTAATTTGTTAGATGAAGAAACGCTAGCACATAACGTAGCAGGAATAAAGAGCGTGTTATCGCGTTTTTTAGACTTTAATTCCACAGAAAAAAACGCCGCCCTTTTAGTAAACAATTACGACTGGATGAAAACCTTTTCATTTATAGATTTCGCGAGAGATGTAGGAAAACGTATTACCGTTAACTATATGATGTCTAAAGATTCTGTAAAAAAACGTTTAACAGGAGAAGAAGGAAGTGTAGGGATGTCGTTTACAGAATTCACATATCAATTAATTCAAGGATACGATTTTTACCATTTGCACAAAGCTCTTAATTGTAAATTGCAAATGGGAGGAAGTGACCAATGGGGGAATATTACAACCGGAACAGAATTGGTAAGACGAATGAATGTTGGACAGGAGGATGCTAAAGCTTATGCAATGACTTGCCCGTTAATTACAAAAGCCGATGGGTCTAAATTTGGTAAAAGTGAAGGGGGTAACGTTTGGTTGGACACAGATAAAACGTCGGTTTATAAATTTTATCAGTTTTGGTTGAATACCACAGATGAAGATGCCGAGAAATATATTAAAATTTTCACGTTTTTAAGTAAAGATTCCATTGAAGCTTTAGTTTTAGAACATAAAGAAGCGCCCCATTTACGTCTGTTACAAAAGCGTTTAGCCGAGGAAGTAACTACTTTTGTACACTCTAAAGAGGATTTTGATAATGCCGTAAAAGCATCAGAAATTTTATTTAGTAAATCGTTTAATGAGGATATTAGAACGTTAAACGAAGGGCTCTTTTTAGATGTTTTTGAAGGGGTGCCACAAGCAGAGATTAATAAATCTGAATTAACCGAGGGGTTAGATATGATCGCTGCTCTTGCCGATAAAACTAATTTTCTATCGAGTAACAGTGATGCACGTCGTGCGCTAAAGGAAAATGCAGTGGCGGTTAATAAAAATAAGGTGACGGCAGATTATAAAATCACAGCCAATGATTTAATTAATGATAAATATGTGGTTTTAAATAAAGGAAAAAAGAATACGTATATTATAAAGTTTGTTTAAGTTTTTATAGATTTTAAAACATACAAAAATAAAAAAGCCTGATTGTAATTAAACAATCAGGCTTTTTAAAATTAGTTAACCAACTAAAAACTAATTTGTGTTTAAGCTATTAATCTTATCATCTTTATAATGTGTTGGTCGCAGCATTAGTTACAACCTTACAAACGATCTATTTAAGTGTTTAAAGAAGTCTGTTTGTTATTATAGTACCATTAAATTACAGCCTCTAATATCGCTACTATCAAACCTTCCAATAATTTCGAAAGTGTTATCAGGGTGTACGCGACCTAAATCTTGGGTCGCAATGAAAGAGCATGAATTAATATTCGCTAAATCGATAACATTAATTCCGCCAGTTTTACCGTGTTGCTGAATATGTAATGCATCTTCTGGCTCTCGAGTTAAAATTCGCATCCATGGCGGACACCCAAAAACGCCGTGGCCTTTAGAGTAGGCCTGACTTAAAAGTTCGGTCATTCCGTATTCGCTATGTATTTCGTTAACACCAAAACCTGTTTTTAATATAGAATGCAACTCCTCACGAATCAATTCTTTTCTTCGGCCTTTCATTCCACCAGTTTCCATGATAATGGTGTTTTTTAATTGGAATTGATGCATTTCAATTAAATCTAATAAAGCGAAAGAGACACCCAATAAAATAATTTTCTTGCCTTGTAGCTCTAAATCAAGAAGCGTGTCTTTTAATTCTGATAAATTATTCAAATAAAACCCGCTTTCTTTATGCTTAGAGGTTTTAATCATCGCATCGGCCATATAAATTAAAGACGAGCCGTCGCGCTCCAAATAACTTGGTAGCAAAGCAAGTACAACATAATCTTCGATTGGTCCGTAAAAAGTAGTAAAGCCCTTATTAAAGCTGTCTTCGTAGATAGATAAATCACTTACAAAGTGTTTACTCGTTAAGCTGCCGGTTGTTCCGCTACTTGTAAAAATCTTTTCAGTAACATCGGTTGTACTCACTACCGTGTGCGATTTAAAAAATTGAATGGGTAGAAACGGAATGTCGGCAATAGTATTAACATCACTAGGATGTGTATTTAATAAATCGCAAAACGAACGGTACACGTTATTGTTATTAAATTGAAAATTAAAAACCTGAAGCGCTAAATCTTCAAATTCTTCCGGGTTTTTAATATTAAAAATAGATTGTGGTGTAAGCATTTTACAGAAAGTATAAACTTTTTAAACGTGATGTTTTTCAGTAAACAAAAGTAAATAAAATATAAAAGAGCGTTACCATAAGATAACGCTCTTTTAAAAAAGGTTGTCGTTAAAAGAATTTATTTAATAACTAATTTTTTAGATGTTGTTACTCCATTTTGGTTTAATTGCATAATGTATACCCCAGAGTCTAAGCTAGAAACATTTAAACGGTTGTTATTGACTAGCGTAGAGATAACTTGTTTTCCTAAAACATCATAAACGGAAATAGCGATTGCACCATGTATTGCCGATTTAATATTTACAAACCCAGTCGTTGTTGGGTTGGGGTAAACAGAAAAAGTGTCTTCTATATTCTCGATTTTATTAGTGGATAATGTCTCCGATTTTGCTAAAACAACATGGTCAATTATAACGCCATTATTAGCTGTATTTCTTACCGAAAAAACAACCTCCAAAGGGCCAGCATTAGGTGTAAACACATACTCTATTAAAGTCCAATCTTCTGTGTTGTTAAAAGTTGTGTAATTAGAATAGGAGGAATAGCTTCCATCGTGGAAGGCATTTCTAATTTCTCCTTTTCCTTTAGCGTAATATCTTAAGGTGTATTCTTCGTTAGCTGCAGATATTGCGACATTTGTGAATCTCTTGTGTGTTGTTGTGTTAGGGTTAAATAGAGCCAAGGACGAAGAGCCTTCGAATGCGTTGGTTGTGTATTTAGAGACACCAGTAGTGGCTATACTCGTTTTGCTACCACTCCAAGCCTTTGGAGTTGTAGAGCTCCAAGTCTCAAAACCACCATTGGTGAGTGCATTTTGAGCAGTAAGAGGGGTGTATGTTGCAAGGGCAACGCATAAAATGTAAAGTAGTCTCATAGTGCCAAAAGTTGTAATTTTTCGGCAAATATATATATAAAAGAAAAGGCTTGTTAGAATTAACAAGCCTTTTCAAAATTAAAAAATGTACTATTTATTTAACTACTAATTTCTTAGTAGTTGTATTACCATTTTGGTTAATATTTACAATGTAAATACCAGCATTTAAGCTAGATACGTTTAATGGTGTGTTGTTTAATGTTGTATTGATAACTTGCTTTCCTAATACATTGTATACAGATACAGTAATAGCTTCGTTGCTTGACGTTTTAATGTTTACAAATCCAGTATTTGTTGGGTTTGGGTATAAAGAAAACGTTGTAGTATTAGCAACGATATTGTTTGTAGATAGGGTAGAGAAATCAATATCTGAAGCGTAACGTGCTAGCACTTGATATTCAGAATTGAATTGACCACCTAAACCAGTTACAATTGCTGGAGCAGCTTCAATAAGAGTTCCAATTAAATCCTCATCTCCAAAAGAAACTCTCATAATTCCTGTGTTTGCATCTTTTACAATATCGTAGTTTGTATTGTCTGCAAATACAGCAGTACCATCTGCAGCAGGGAAAGTAACATCGCTAATAGAAATTAATTCACTCTCGTGATCTTCTGGCGACGCTAAGTAAGTTGCTAAATCCATAACTTGTGGTGTTACAACATTTCCTGTAGATGACGCCGTTACGTCTGCACTAGGTATAAATTGCAAAGTTCCAGCAAATTCACCTAGTTGTCCTGTTAATCCAGAAACACCATCACCAATGTTAAAAGTACCTGTTAAAATTCCTGCATCATCATCGATTAAAATTCCTGCAGTTCCATCCTGGATGTATTTCTGGTTTCTAGTATTGTCTGTTACAATATAAGATATAAGTGCTTCTCCTGTAAGCTCGTAAAAATCACCTACTGTTCCTGCTCTTAAAGCCGTAATATCTGCTACTTGAGTAACACCTGAAACTGTAAACGTAACTGATGCTGTCACAGCAGGGTTTAATGGAGCTCCAGAGTTATCTACTAATTCCATTGCTACTGTATGAGATCCTGATGCTAACCCTACTAAGTTAATAGGAGCAGTGTCGTATTTTAAAATAGCAGGTCCGCCATCTACTGTATAGCTAATGTGTCCGTCGCCAGAACCGTTAGCTACAGTAAAACTTTGTACTACTAATTCAACATCTACATCCGGTGTAGTTACCGTAGATCCATCTGTTGGAGCAGTAATTGCTAAGCTTGGTCCTGTTTGTGCAACGATTTGCACATTATCGATATAGAATTGAGATCCATTACCTGTCCAGTTAGCTGCAGTGTCATAAAAACGGATACCAACCTCAAAAATAGCTCCTGTAGCAGTATAATCGAAAGTAACTGTTTGCCAAGTGTTTAAAATGGTGTCATCAGAATATTCCGAAGGAGTAAACCCATCTCCAAAAAGTCTAACCCTCGCTTGATTATCGGTAGCATAAACATCCATACTAACAGTATAAACTGTTCCTGGAGTTGTTGCAACTGTTTGTCTAATGTCTGTAGAACCTTGACTTGTTGTCATTAGCATAACACTCGCAGAACTTGAACCTTCCGTAATGAAAGTAGCGGCTGTGTTCTCTGTTAAATCTGTTGTGCTAAAGTCTACAACATCCCATCCGCCATCTAAAGCGCCAGCAGCCCAGCTTTCAAATCCTCCGTTAACCGCAAGGTTTTGTCCAAAAGACAATGAAGTCACTAAAAGAGTTAAAAATAAAAAGTAAAATTTTCTCATCATATTATATATTTAAAATTATCAATACCAAATATAAGAATAATTTTCACATTATAAAGCACTGTTAATGATGGAACAAGGCTCATTTAACGATTACTTAATATAGAGCTATGTGAAATCAAGGGTTACGGCGATTTTAGTTGTAATATATTTATTATCAACAATTAACGTGTTGGCTTAGTGTTATTTTAAGGTTATTAAATTTTATATAAATTGTAGGTGTTGTATTAATTTTATCTTTACGTTAAATTAAAACATAAATCATTATTCATAATGAATAAAAAAGACATCAAAATTCTGTTAGTCGATGACGAGCCAGACATTTTAGAAATTATAAGTTATAATTTAAGTGCCGAGGGGTATCAAGTGATTACTGCAAAAAATGGATTGGAAGGCATTAAAAAAGCCAAAAAAGAAAAGCCTCATCTTATAGTTTTAGATGTGATGATGCCAGAAATGGATGGTATTGAAGCTTGCGAGGCGATTAGAAAAGTCCCGGAGTTAAAGCATGCTATTATAACCTTTTTAACGGCTCGTGGTGAAGATTATTCTCAAGTTGCTGGTTTTGATGCTGGTGCAGACGATTATATTACAAAACCAATAAAGCCAAAAGTGTTAGTAAGCAAAGTAAAAGCGTTATTAAGACGACTTAAAACCGAAGAAGCCTCTGGTAATCTTACTGTTGGTAACTTGGTGATTAACAGGGAAGAATATAAAATTATTAAAGATGGTGAAGAACTTACTTTACCACGAAAAGAATTCGAACTCCTTTAGCTACTTGCCTCTAAGCCAGGAAAAGTATT
>JAGPVI010000363.1 GCA_018067115.1 Bizionia sp.
TTTGTACCAAAGAAAGAGTTAATTACAGATGATAATGTTTTAGCATTAATCAAATCGATTGGTGTAAACACTTCGTTATCACGAACATTCATTCGCTCACGAATAGTACGTGCCATACGCGCTAAACCAACTCCAAACTGTTGAGATAATTGTTCTCCTACTGTACGTACACGACGGTTAGATAAGTGATCAATATCATCAATCTCTGCTTTAGAGTTAATTAATTCGATTAAATATTTTATAATAGTTATGATATCTTCTTTGGTAAGCACCTGCTTATCCATACCAATATCTAACTGTAATTTCTTGTTCATTCTATAACGTCCAACTTCCCCTAAAGAGTAACGTTGGTCACTAAAGAATAATTTATCAATAATACCACGTGCTGTCTCCTCATCTGGCGGCTCAGCATTACGTAGTTGTCTGTAAATGTGTTCAACAGCCTCTTTTTCTGAGTTTGTTGGATCTTTTTGAAGCGTGTTGTGAATAATTGCGTAATCGCCTTGTTCAGCACTTTCTTTATGTAAAAGAATAGTTTTAACCCCTACTTCTAAAATTTCTTCGACGTTATCTTTATCTAAAACAGTATCACGGTCTAATACTATTTCATTTCTTTCGATAGATACAACTTCACCTGTATCTTCGTCTACGAAATCTTCATGCCATGTATTTAATACACGAGCAGCTAATTTGCGTCCTAAATATTTTTTAAGACCAGATTTTGAAACTTTCACCTCTTCGGCTAAGTCAAAAATCTCTAAAATATCTTTATCACGTTCAAAGCCAATTGCTCTAAACAATGTTGTTACTGGTAATTTTTTCTTTCTATCAATGTACGCATACATGACTTGATTAATATCAGTCGCGAATTCGATCCAAGATCCTTTAAAAGGAATAACTCTTGCTGAATATAATTTAGTTCCATTAGCATGGAAAGATTGACCAAAGAATACACCTGGTGATCTGTGTAATTGAGATACAACTACACGCTCTGCACCGTTAATACAAAAAGTACCAGAAGGTGTCATATAAGGAATTGTACCTAAGTAAACATCTTGAACAATAGTTTCGAAATCTTCGTGTTCAGGATCTGTACAATACAGTTTTAACCTTGCTTTAAGTGGAACGCTATAAGTAAGCCCACGCTCGATACATTCTTCTATGCTATATCTTGGTGGATCTATGAAGTAATCTAAGAATTCTAAAACGAATTGATTACGAGTGTCTGTTATTGGAAAGTTTTCCAGAAAGGTGTTGTATAGCCCTTCATCACCTCTTTCTTCAGATTTTGTTTCTAACTGGAAAAAATCCTGGAAGGACTTTATTTGAATATCCATAAAATCTGGATACTCAGTTCTATTGACAATAGACGAGAAATTTAATCTTTCAGCTTGTGTTACTAACATCAATGGACGAAATTTTGATTAAAAAAAAATGTTTGTTTATAGCTCGTGGCTATATACGACAAATGGTCTAGGTCTGAGAGCCACTGCTCCAGACCTAAACCTTTGTTAATTTTCTGTGTAAAGCTTACTTAAGCTCAACCTCTGCTCCTGCTTCTTCTAACTGAGCTTTTAAAGCTTCAGCTTCATCTTTAGAAACAGCTTCTTTGATTGCACTTGGTGCATCGTCAACTAAACCTTTTGCTTCTTTTAAACCTAAACCAGTTAATTCTTTAACTAATTTTACTACAGCTAACTTAGCGCTACCTGCTGATTTTAAAATAACATCAAATTCAGTTTGAGCTTCAGCAGCGTCATCGCCACCTGCAGCTGGACCTGCCATTGCTACTGCAGCAGCAGCTGGTTCGATACCGTACTCATCTTTTAATATAGTTGCTAATTCGTTAACTTCTTTTACTGTAAGGTTAACTAATTGTTCTGCGAAATCTTTTAAATCTGCCATTTTTCTACCGTTTTAATAATTTTAATTTAATATATATTTGTATAAGTGCGTACTTATTTGACTATCCCTCTTTCTGAGATAATGTTTTAAGAATTCCTGAAAGTTTTCCTCCACTTGATTTAAGTGCAGAGATAACATTCTTAGCTGGTGATTGTAATAATCCAACAATATCACCAATTAATTCTTCTCTAGATTTGATATCTACTAACGCGTCTAATTGATCATCGCCAATATAAACTGTTTCTTCAATAAAAGCTCCTTTTAAAAGAGGCTTTTCTGATTTCTTTCTAAAAGCCTTAATAACCTTCGCTGGAGCGTTTCCAGTTTCAGAGTACATTACTGATGTGTTTCCTTTTAAAGTCGTTGGTAAGTCTCCGAAATCTCTATCTGAAGCTTCCATTGCTTTTTCAAGTAATGTATTTTTTACTACTGCTAATTTTATGTCTGCTTTAAAGCATGCACGACGTAAATTTGAAGTACTCGCTGCGTTTAACCCTGAGATATCTGCTAAATAAATGTTAGCGTTCTCTGCTAATTGTGCAGTTAATTCTTCAATTACTTGTGATTTTTCTTCTCTTGTCATAATATAAAGTTTTAACTACTAACCAATTTTAGTGTCAACAGCGATGCTTGGACTCATTGTGCTAGACATATAAATGCTCTTCACATAGATTCCTTTTGCCGCAGTTGGCTTAAGTTTCATTAATGTTGTTAATAATTCGTTTGCATTTTCTTCAATCTTATCAGCACTAAAAGATGCTTTACCAATTGCTGCGTGAACGATTCCTGTTTTATCAACCTTAAAATCTATCTTACCTGCTTTTACTTCTGTAACTGCTTTAGCTACATCCATAGTTACAGTACCAGTTTTAGGGTTAGGCATAAGACCACGAGGCCCTAATACACGTCCTAAAGGACCTAACTTACCCATAACACTTGGCATAGTAATAATAACGTCAACATCTGTCCAACCACCTTTAATTTTATCAAGGTACTCGTCTAAACCAACGTAATCTGCCCCAGCTTCTTTAGCTTCTGCTTCTTTGTCTGGAGTTACTAATGCTAATACTTTCACATCCTTACCTGTTCCATGAGGAAGAGATACTACACCTCTTACCATTTGGTTTGCTTTTCTAGGATCTACTCCTAAACGCACCGCTAGGTCTACAGACGAATCGAATTTTGTGTTAGTAATTTCTTTTATTAATGCTGAAGCTTCAGTTAAAGAATAAACTTTATCCTTTTCTATTTTAGCTACTGCTTCTTTTTGTTTCTTTGTTAATCTTGCCATTTTTTTAAAATCTTTTTAGGTTAATTAGGTGCTTCACCACCTTTAACAGTTATACCCATAGATCTCGCAGTTCCAGCAATCATTTTCATAGCAGATTGAATATTAAATGCATTTAAATCTTGCATTTTATCTTCTGCTATAGTTTTCACTTGATCCCAAGAAACCTTTCCTACTTTACGTACATGTGGTTCACCTGATCCTTTTTTTAATTTGGCCGCTTCTAATAATTGTACTGCAGCAGGAGGTGTTTTGATAACAAATTCAAACGATTTGTCTTTGTACACAGAAATAACCACTGGTAATACTTTACCAGCTTTATCTTGAGTTCTAGCATTAAATTGCTTACAGAACTCCATGATGTTAACTCCAGCAGCACCTAAAGCGGGTCCAACCGGTGGCGACGGATTCGCTGCACCTCCCCTTACTTGTAACTTAACTACTTTACTTAATTCTTTTGCCATTTTTAATAATTTAGTTCGGTATCAATCTAATTTTGGAAGCTTAGATTAATCCCATCTTTATTGTAACAATTATTATATCTTTTCAACTTGCATATAGCTTAATTCTAATGGTGTTTTTCTTCCAAAAATCTTCACCATTACTTCAAGCTTGCGTTTCTCTTCGTTTATATTTTCGATAACACCATCAAATCCATTGAATGGGCCATCGATTACTTTTACAGTTTCTCCTTTTGTAAAAGGAATTGCAACGTGTGCATCTGTATCTACTGTTAACTCATCTACCTTACCTAACATTCTGTTTACTTCAGATTGTCTTAACGGTAATGGATCGCCTCCCTTAGTTGCACCTAAGAAACCGATAACATTAGTTATAGACTTAATAATATGAGGAATTTCTCCAGAAAGGTTGGCTTTAATCATAATGTAACCGCTAAAATAAACTTTTTCTTTGTTTATTTTCTTACCGTTACGAATTTGCACAACGTTTTCTGTAGGAACTAATACTTGCTCTACATAATCTTGCATTCCTAAACGAGCGATTTCGTTCTCGATGTAGGTTTTAATTTTATGTTCTTGACCACTTACCGCTCTAACAACGTACCATTTTTTTTCTCCTACTTCAGCCATAAATATTTATCTTATCCGTTTATTAAACTAAAATAAAAACTTACCACTTTGCTGAAAACAGAATCTACTCCCCAAATTGCTAAAGAGAATATAATTGAAAATACAGCAACTAAAATAGTTAAGCTTTGTGCCTCAGACCACGGAGTCCAAGATACATTGTTTTTCAATTCGCCAAAT
>JAGPVI010000083.1 GCA_018067115.1 Bizionia sp.
TAAAATGAAAAACAAAATAACCTTTTTATTTTTCTTATTCACAGTCAGCTTATTTTCTCAAGACAACGTGCAAAGCTTTACACTTCAAGAAGCTATAGATTTTGCGCTTGCCAATAACAGGTCGGTATTAAATGCCGAGCGCGATGTGGAAGCGGCTAAACAACAAAAATGGGAGACTATTGCATCTGGATTGCCGCAACTAAGTGGTAATATAGATTACCAAAACAGTATAAAACAACAGTTTCCAGGTATCGATTTTGATGGTGATGGAAACGTAGATTTTGGTGCCAAACAATCTATGACGGTCGGGGCAGTATTAAATCAGAAAATTTTTGACGGTTCTTATATAGTAGGACTGCAATCGGCAAAAGTGTTTTTAGAAATTTCGAAAAATGCGAAGCAAAAAACAGAGTTGCAAATTCGTGAAGCCGTTGTAAATGCATATGGAAATGTTTTATTGGCTGATGAAAGCTTGGCCATTATAAATAGTAATATTACCATTTTGCAACAAAATGTCGATGAAACGACTAAGATTTTTGAAAATGGTTTGGAAGAAGAGGAGAGTGTAGAGCAACTTAAAATTACATTGTCGGGCGTTAAAAGTCAGCTAAACAATACCAAGCGTCTTAAGTTAATTGCTTACCAAATGCTAAACATTACTTTGGGAATAGACGTAAATACACCTATTAAATTAACAGACGACTTGGAGTCTTTAACAGCTGTAAATATGGATTTAGAGTTGTTGTCTGCTTCCGAAACTGTTACAGATAATATAGATTATAAAATTGCAGCAAACGATAAAGTTTCTAAAGAATTATTAGTGGATTTAGAGCGTAGTAAAGCGCTACCAACTTTAAACGCCTTTTTAAACGGATCTTATATTGGTAATAACGAGAAGTTTCAGTTTACCACACGTCACCAAACCTGGATTGGTACTGCGGCCTTTGGAGCGACTTTAAATATACCTATTTTTAGTTCTGGAATGCGTAGTGCTGCAACACAACGTGCACGTATTAATTTAGAGAAAGCAGAATCTAATTTAATTGAAACCGAACAGCAATTGCGTTTAGAAATAGCCTCGGCAAAAAGTGATTACGAATTGGCAATTGAAGAATACAGCAACAAAAAAGAAAACTTAAACTTGGCAGAACGTATAGAATCTAAAAACCAAACCAAATTTTTTGAAGGTGTTGGGTCTAGTTTCGAATTACGTCAAGCACAAACACAGTTATATGCGGCGCAACAAGAATTTTTACAAGCCATGCTAAACGTTATCAATAATAAAGCCGAATTAGAAACGGTATTAAATAAACCAACTAACTAATCAATCAACATCCCATTAAAAAATCATAACAATGAAAATAGTATACTCCTTATTAATTGTCTTAGTTTTCTTTACCTCTTGCGGTGAAGCTAAAAAAAACTCGGTCGAGAGCGTTTTAGATACTAATAATTTAGAAAAAATTAGAAAAAAACGTATGAGTTTAGTCGAAGAGCAAAATGCCATTGACGGTAAAATAAAGTTATTAGATCAGGCGATTTCTAGAATAGATACGGTTAAAAATGTACCACTAATTAGTACGTTTAAAGCTAAGGAAGAAGTATTTAATCACACCTTAGAGATTCAGGGTAATGTAACGACCAAAAATTTAATAGTAATCACGCCAGAGTACAATGGTATTTTAACTAATGTATACGTTAAAGATGGCGATAAGGTTAGAAAAGGGCAAATTTTAGCAAAAATTGACGACGGCGGATTAAGTCAGCAATTGGCACAATTAAAAATTCAGTCCGATTTAGCAAAAACAACTTTCGAAAGACAAAAGAGACTTTGGGATCAAAAAATTGGAAGCGAGATCCAGTTTCTTCAAGCTAAATCTAGTTACGATGGTCAGCAAGAATCAATAAATCAAATGCAGAAACAAATTGCCAAAACTACGGTTAGAGCTCCATTTTCTGGAACTATCGACGATGTTATTATTGAGCAAGGGAGTGTTGTGTCTGCGGGGCAGTCGCAATTAATTCGTATAGTGAATCTAGACGATATGTATATTGAAACCGATGTGCCAGAGCGTTACGTGTCTAGTATCGTTCAAGGTAAAAAAGTAGAGGTGTTGTTTCCTGTTTTAGGAAAAAGTCTAGAAACTAAAGTAGAGCAAGCGGCCGATTTTATAGATCCTACAAACCGTACATTTAAAGTTAAAATTACAATTCCTAATAAAGATAAATCTGTAAAACCAAACTTAACAGCGCGTCTTAAAATTAACGATTATACTAATGAAAAGGCGTTGTTAGTCCCTTTAAGTATTATCTCAGAAAATGCAAATGGGGAACAGTACCTTTATGTGGTAAAAGATAAAAATGATGCTGGAGAAGGTGTTGCAAAACGTGTTATTATTACCACAGGAAAAACACAAGGCGATGTTATCGAGGTGCTAAGTGGTATTAAGGATGGTGAAGAAATTATTAAAGAAGGCGCACGTAGTGTGGAAGGAGGACAAACCGTTAAGGTTTTAACTGTTGAAACTATAAAATAATGGCTGAAAAGAAAAAACAAATCGAGAAAGAATTTGGGCTATCCTCATGGGCTATAAACAATAAGACCACTATTTATGTGCTTATTGCCGTTATTTTCTACTTAGGTATATCGGCTTTCTTTAGCATGGCGCGAGAAAGTTTTCCAGAAGTAAACGAAACGAAAATTTATGTAAGCTCTATCTATCCAGGAAATACAGCTGAAGATATAGAGAAATTAATTACCGATCCGTTAGAAGATAAATTACGAACCGTTAGTAATCTTGTTGAAATTACATCGACCTCGCAAGAGGATTATTCTATGGTAATTATAGAATTCGATGAGCATATTACAGTCGAACAAGCAAAGCAGAAAGTAAAAGATGAAATAGACTCTGAAACTGCCGGTGAAGATTGGCCAACTTTTAACGGTGCTAAAGTAGAGCCAGACGTTTTTGAGTTGAGTTTATCTGAAGAAATGCCTATTCTTAATATTAATATTTCTGGAGATTATACTATTGAAAAATTAAAAGAATTTGCAGAATACCTTCAGGATGATATTGAAGATCTTTCAGAAATTAAGAAAGCAGATATTCGTGGTGCTCAAGAAAAAGAAGTTGAAGTTGCCGTAGATATTTATAAAATGATGGCTGCGCAAGTTAGCTTTTCAGATATTATAAATGCTATTAATGGTGGAAACGTAACTATGTCTGCTGGAAATTTAAAAGCCAGTGGACAACGACGCACTATTAGAATTTTAGGAGAGATTGAAAAACCTTCAGAATTAGAAAACTTTGTAGTAAAATCTGAAAAAGGAAAGTCTATTTATTTAAAAGACGTTGCTCAGGTTCGTTTTAAAGAAGAAGAAAGCACCACGTTTGCTAGAGAATTTGGTAAGCCTGTAGTTATGCTGGATGTTAAAAAGCGTGCAGGTAAAAATATGGTGGATGCGGCCGAGAAAATCCAAGAGATTGTAAAGCACGCCAAAAGTGATGTTTTTCCACAAGATTTGGAAGTGACAATTACCAACGATCAATCTTCAGTAACGATTGCGGCGGTAGACGATTTAGTAAATAATATCATCTTTGGAGTTATTCTAGTGGTCACTGTTTTAATGTTCTTTTTAGGGTTTAAAAACGCACTTTTTGTTGGGTTTGCTATACCAATGTCTATGTTTATGTCCTTAATGATTCTTGAAGGACTGGGGCATAGTTTAAACACAATGGTCTTATTTGGTCTTATTATGGGACTTGGAATGCTAGTAGATAACGGTATTGTGGTTGTAGAAAACGTGTATCGTTTAATGGACGAAGAAGGAATGGGGCGTGTAGAAGCTGCTAAAAAGGGAATTGCCGAAATTGCATTTCCTATTATTATATCTACAGCAACAACCGTTGCCGCATTTATTCCATTAGGGTTATGGCCAGGTATGATGGGACAATTTATGATGATTCTGCCTATTACTTTGTCCATCGTTTTAGGGTCTTCATTATTTGTAGCCATCTTTTTTAACTCGGTATTGGTTTCAAACTTTATGAGTATTGAAGATAAGAATATGCCGTTAAAAGAGATTATTCGTATAACAGGTATTATGACGGTTATAGCTGTGCTGATATTAATTTTTGGTGGCGACTATAGAGCTCTGGGAGTATTAATGCTTTTTACCGCTATTATGCTTTGGGTGTATCGTTTATTGCTGCGTAAATGGGCAAATAGTTTCCAAACTAAAACATTAGTAAAATTAGAGAACTGGTACGAACGTCAATTACGTCGTGCGTTATCAGGAAAACGACCTTACTTTTTAAGTCTTGGTACCTTTGCTTTATTGATATTGTCGTTTGTTGTTTTCGGAATTTCGTTAGCAACACAGCGCACAAAAGTGGAATTTTTCCCAGATAATAAACCCAATCAAATTATAGTATATATCGAGTATCCTCAAGGTACAGCAATCGAAAAAACCAATGCTATTACCAAGGAAATTGAACAACGAGTATATTCTGTTTTAAATAGCGATCAATATGTAGATGATGGATATAATTTCTTAGTTGAAAGTGCTGTATCTCAAGTAGGGGAAGGTGCTGGAAATCCACAAACAGATGGTGGCTCGGCTGCCGAAATGCCACATAAAGGTAAGATTACGGCCTCAATGCGGGAGTTTAAGTACCGCCGTGGTGAGGATAGTGAATTGTTGCGTCAAAAAGTTCAAGAAGCGTTAGTGGGTATTTATCCAGGAGTTTTAATTTCTGTGGAAAAAGATGTTAATGGACCACCAGCAGGATCGCCAATTAATATAGAAATTGAAGGTGATGATTATGATGAGTTAATAGCTACCGCCGAAAAAATGCGTGAGTTTATAAACACGAAAAATATTCCAGGAATAGACGAACTTAAAATTGATGTTAATAAAGACAAGCCTACAATGCTTGTTGAAATAGATAGAGAAAAAGCAGGTGAATTAGGTGTTACCGCATCGCAAGTTGGACAACAACTTCGTAATTCTATATTTGGAGCCAAAGCAGGAATCTATAAAGAAGATGGGGACGATTATGATATTTACATCCGTTTTAACGAAGAGAATCGTTACAATACGAGTGCGTTATTCAATCAGAATTTAACCTTTAGAGATAATACAGGTCAGATTAAGAACATACCTTTATCGGCTGTTTCTAAACACAATAACAACTCTGGGTTTAGCGCTATTAAGCATAAAGATGTAAAACGTGTGGTTACTGTGTACTCCGCATTGTCGCCAGGGTTTACAGATGCAGGAGCAATTGTTACCCAGGTTCAAAATGAAATGAAAAGTTTTAAGGACTTACCAGTAGGTGTAAAAGTAGATTATACAGGTCAAATTGAAGAACAAAACAAGCAAATGACTTTTTTAATGACGGCCTTGTTTGTAGGTTTAGGACTTATTTTCTTCATTTTAATTTTTCAATTTAACTCTATTTCTAAACCAACCATTATTATGTTGGCTATCTTCTTGAGCTTTATTGGGGTTTTTGGAGGTATTGTGATCTCAGGTAGTGCTTTCGTTATTATGATGACAATGGTAGGGATTATCTCTCTTGCTGGTATAGTAGTTAATAATGGAGTGGTGCTTTTAGATTATGCGCAATTATTAATAGATAGAAAAAAGCATGATCTAGATTTAGAAAAGCACGAATATTTACAGCATAACGACCTTTTTGAAAGTATAGTTAAAGCCGGTAAAGCGCGTTTAAGACCCGTTTTACTTACAGCTATTACAACTATTTTAGGTTTAGTACCTTTGGCAATAGGTTTAAATATTAACTTTTTTACGCTGTTGTCAGATCTCGATCCAAATATTTATATGGGTGGTGATAACGTAGTGTTTTGGGGACCATTAGCTTGGACTGTAATTTATGGATTGTTAATAGCGACCTTCTTAACATTAATATTAGTGCCAGTATTGTTTTTCTTAGTTACAACATTTAAAATGTGGTTAAGAAAGAAAATGTCTGGAAAAACAGAAGAAGAAATAGCAGAAGAAACTGTTGTTATAGAAGAATAAGACATAATTAAAAAAGAAAAAGCCTGTGAATATTATAATCACAGGCTTTTTTTATTAAAGGTATGTTTAGAATTTAAAAGTAGCGCTCGCATTAATAATTGTTCCGCTAAAACCAAACTGGCTGACTTCCCAAGGGTATTTAAAACGCCCTCCAAGGTCGGTTACAAAATCGCCTTTAGTGTCTACTTCATCGGGGTAAACATCTAGTAAATTGTTTACAAAAATATTGGCCGATATACTGTTGTTAAATTCATAGCCAATAACCAAGTCGGTAATTATTTTCCCTTTAAACGTCTGGTCGTATGCTTCATCGTTAGCAGGTAGCGGGCCGTCTCCAAGGTCAGCTCCATTTAACCCATTATCTGCATGACGCCAGGTGACAGATCCGAAATAAGTATTGCTTAGTCCGAAATTCCATTTGTTTAAATTATAGTCTAGTCCAAGAAGTATTTTAGATTTTGGTCTCGAAGAGGTTATTCTTGCCTGTTCTTTTCTATTAAAAATCTCATAGCCATTGCTTGCTAATAATGCGGGTGTGGCTATTTGTCCTTTAATTTTAGTGTCGTTAAAATTGGCTGCTAATGTGGCGTTTAGTAACCCAGGGCCTAAGTTAATATTCCTATAGTTTACTACAAGGTCTACCCCAGAGGTGTTTGTGTTTACGGCGTTTACAAAGAATTTTAAACTTGTAATAGAGTTGTTTAATAATACCTGTTCTACTGGGTTTGTAGACATACTGTCGTTGTCAAAGCCTATTTCACCAGTAAAAAGAACCCGGTCATCTACTTTTACATTATAGAAATCGGCAGATACTGTAAGGTTGTTTTGTATTTTATAAGTAACCCCTGCCGAGATGTTTTTTGAAGTTTCAGCCGTTAGTTGAGGTACGCCTAAGTCGTTTCTAATAATAGGGTCTACATTATTAAATGTTCCTTGATTTGAAACGGTTCCACCAGAAACCAAAGTCTGAATATTACTAAGGTATATCTGGTGTAATGAAGGCGCTCTAAATCCTGTGCTATAAGAAGCGCGTATAGCGCCTTTGTCGCCAAGTAAATACCGCCCGTTTACCTTCCAAGAGGTGTTGTTGCCAAAATCACTAAAATTTTCATGTCTAACGGCGGCCCCTAATAAAAGTTTATCGGTAGGTTCCCAGTCGATTTCACCATAAACGCCAAAGTTGTTTCTTTCTGATCGTACTGCATTTTCTGGTTGTAAACCAGGGAAGGATTGTGCGCCGCCTCCAAAGTAAGATTCTGGTTGACCGGCTTGAGAATTAAAGCGTTCCTTTCGGGCTTCAGCTCCTACTCCAAAACTAAAAGCGCCTAGGGCTTTAGAAATGTCTAAGTTCGCTAAGGTGTTACTAAACGAGTATCCGCCTACGGCAAAAGAAGTTGGGCTATTCGCTCCTAAATCAACATTAATGGTGTTATTAACTTCGTAATCTATCGCATTTCTACCGTAAGTACCACTTAAATCAAAATTAATTCCTGATAGTTCCCACTTTACACCGGCAGTAATGTTGTTATCTATAACGTCTGTTTCAAATGTGGGTTGAAAGCCTTCATATGTACTGTTAGAGTCGTGAAGTAAGTTGTATGGATCTCCTACCCAATAAGGTGCTCTGTATAAAGCGAAACTTTTACCTGTTCTTGAGGTAAGGCCCCCAAACGTATAAAATTCTCCCATATCATTTTTAAATGGGATTCCAGAGTTAAAGAACACGTCAAACTTTTTCAATTCTGGTTGCCCGATCATCATTCCTAAATCAGGGTTATTTGCAAGCCAATTCCCCCATATTGGGTCGTTAGCTTCAACACCAAAAAGAACATCCTCGCCGGGTGTTCCAGCACGATTAGTTTCTTCCTGCTCATAATAACCTATGGTAAGATTTAAAAAACCCCGTTCTTCAATGGTAATTGCTGTATTTAAATCGACAGCATAATTAAATCCATCACCTTCTGTTGTTACTCCGGCTTTCGCGCTTACGGTCGTGTATTCTACGTTTTTCTTTAAAACCATGTTTATTACACCTGCAATGGCATCAGATCCATATTGTGCAGAGGCGCCATCACGTAAGACTTCTATGCGCTCAATAGCTGCAGCAGGGATGCTTTTTAAATCCACTCCAACCTCTCCTTTTCCCGGAGTGTCGTTAATATAAACTAATGCGCTTTGGTTTTTACGTTTCCCATTTACTAAAACTAGAGTTCTACTAGGTCCTAAACCTCTAAGGTCTGCGGGATCGAAGTGTGCTGTGGCGTCAGATATGGTTTGTTGGGTGGAGTTAAACGATGGGACTTTATAGGTTAGCATTTTATCGACTGTGGGTTGTCCTGTTTTTTTCATTTCAGCTAATCCTATGTTGTCAATAGGTACTGGTGAATCTAATATTGTTCTTGGTTTAGATCTGTTTCCTACCAATACCACTTCATCTAGAGCAACTCCGTCCTGTAAAGCTACGCTTATGTTTTGTGCAGAATCCACAACGATCTCTTGGTTCGTGTAGCCTACAAATGACACGACAAGAGTTGCTGGAAAAGTAGAAACATTGATACTAAATTCTCCTTCAAAATCGGAGGTTGTTCCGTTGCTTGTCCCTTTTTCAATAATGTTTACGCCTGGTAGAGGGCTGCCTGTAGTCGCTTCGGTTACAGAACCAGATATTAGGTTTTGTGCAAATAGTCCAAGAGGAAGAAGTAATAAAGAGAAGGTTAATTTTAACTGGTTTTGATAATTCATAATGTTAAGGGTTTATGAGTTGGTTTAGTAAAAATAACGCAAATAAAATAAGATTTAAATGATTTTTATATATTTTTTTAACAATATTTATGTATAAAATTTAATAACAGGAGCTTATTTATAAATTTTAGGTATTGTCTCGTCTTTTTTTGTAATATCAATTCTCATCAAATAATTAATACTAAATTTGCAGTTATAAAATCACATTATGTACAGAAGTCATACTTGCGGCGAATTAAATGCGGCGCATATAAATACAGAAGTTACCCTTTCTGGTTGGGTACAAAAATCTAGAGATAAAGGATTTATTATTTGGGTCGATTTACGCGACCGTTATGGTATTACACAACTCGTTTTCGATGAAGAGCGTACGCCAAAAGAAATGATGGATCGCGCTCAGAAATTAGGACGTGAGTTCGTTATTCAAGTTAAAGGAACTGTAATCGAAAGGGCTTCGAAAAATCCTAATATGGCCACTGGAGATATAGAATTGTTAGTTTCAGAATTAACAATCTTAAACGAATCGTTATTACCTCCTTTTACTATAGAAGACAAAACGGATGGTGGAGAAGATTTGCGTATGAAATATCGCTACTTAGATATTCGTAGAAATCCAGTAAAAAACAACCTTATTTTTAGACATAAAGTTACTCAGCAAGTAAGAAACTTCTTGTCTAATGAAGGGTTTATAGAAGTTGAAACACCGTACTTAATTAAGTCTACCCCAGAAGGTGCGCGAGATTTTGTTGTGCCTAGTCGTATGAACGAAGGTCAGTTTTACGCCTTGCCACAATCGCCACAAACCTTTAAGCAATTGCTTATGGTAGGTGGAATGGATAAATATTTTCAGATTGTAAAATGCTTTAGAGATGAAGATTTACGTGCCGACAGACAACCGGAATTTACACAAATTGATTGTGAAATGGCGTTTGTAGACCAAGAAGATATTTTAAATGTATTTGAAGGATTAACACGTCATTTACTTAAAGAAGTCAATGGGGTTACTGTAGATAAATTCCCGAGAATGCTTTATGACGATGCCATGCGTTTATACGGAAACGATAAACCAGATATCCGTTTCGGTATGGAGTTTGGCGAATTAAATGCCGTAGCACAACACAAAGACTTTGGTGTATTTAATACTGCAGAGTTAGTAGTTGGTATTGCTGTACCTGGTGGAAATGCCTACACAAGAAAAGAAATCGATAAATTAATCGATTGGGTAAAGCGTCCACAAGTAGGAGCTTTAGGAATGGTCTATTCTCGTTGTAATGATGACGGAACGTTTAAATCTTCGGTAGATAAATTTTACGATCAAGAGGATTTAGCACAGTGGGCAGAGGTGACTGGAGCTAAAGCTGGTGATCTAATTTGTATTCTTTCAGGAGATAAAAATAAAGTAAGAGCGCAATTAAGTGCGTTAAGAATGGAATTGGCAGAACGCTTAGGTTTGCGTAAGTCTAACGAATTCGCACCGTTATGGGTAATGGATTTTCCATTGTTAGAATTAGACGAAGAAACCGGTCGCTACCATGCCATGCACCACCCGTTTACGTCGCCTAAGCCAGGGCAAATTGAATTATTAGATTCAAACCCTGGAGAGGTTAAAGCTAATGCCTACGATTTAGTATTAAATGGTAACGAAATTGGCGGTGGATCTATTCGTATTCACGATAAAGAAACGCAAGGGATAATGCTTAAGCATTTAGGATTCTCTAAAGAAGAAGCAAAAGCACAATTTGGTTTCTTAATGGATGCTTTCGAATTTGGCGCACCACCACACGGAGGTTTAGCTTTTGGATTAGATAGATTGGTTGCTATACTAGGCGGACAAGAAACGATAAGAGACTTTATTGCGTTCCCAAAAAACAATTCAGGCCGCGATGTTATGATCGATGCTCCTGCTGCAATAGACGAACAACAACTAAAAGAACTAAATCTAAAATTAGATTTAAAATAGAAATAAATAAAAATCCTGCAATTTGCAGGATTTTTTGATAGCTTTATATTTAACATTAAAGACAATCAATATCTCTTAATAGGAAAATTCTATAATGCCTGTAAAACATCCTTTTTTTAAACGCATTTTAATTTGGAGAGCAAAGCATATCTCGCATAAGCAATTTGTTTACATTTTAAGTATTCTAGTCGGTTTTACCTCTGGAGTGGGGGCTGTTATATTAAAAAATTTAACACATTTTATTCAGCATTTATTAGAGAATAATTTATTAAATTATTTACACAACGCCTTCTATTTTGTGTTTCCAATTATTGGGTTTGCCCTAGTATATCTCATAATGAAATATGTTATTCGGCATAAAGTAAGTCACGGTATTCCTTCTACACTCTATGCAATTTCTAAGCGTAAAGGTATTATGAAACGCTACCAGATGCTGGGCTCGATTTTAACAGCTCCAATAACCGTTGGTTTTGGAGGTTCTGTAGGGTTAGAGGGGCCAACTGTTGCAACTGGAGCAGCTATAAGTTCTAACATCTCTAGAATGTTTAGAATGAATCAAAAGACAAAAACGCTGCTAATAGGTTGTGCTGCTGCAGGAGCCTTGTCTTCAATATTTAAAGCGCCTGTTGCAGCCATTATTTTCGCGGTAGAAGTATTTAGTTTAGACTTAACAATAGTATCTATGTTACCCCTGCTATTGGCATCGCTTTCAGGGATTTTTACGTCATACTTCTTTTTTGGTGACGATATTCTGTTGCCCTTTAAAATAGAAGAAGGCTTTACGTTAAACGATATTCCGTTTTATATTATTTTAGGAATTTGTTCTGCTTTCGTTTCTATTTATTTTACAGAAGTTTACGACCGGATTCAAAGCTTTTTCGACGGTATAGATTCCCCCATCAAGCGATTTCTAATCGGTGGTGTCGCCATTGGTATCTTAATATATTTTATTCCTCCACTGTACGGGGAGGGTTTCGATGTTTTAAATAATTTAATAGCAGGAAACCCAGAAAAAGCGATGGTTAATAATTTCTTT
The DNA here is from genome assembly GCA_018067115.1 of Bizionia sp. GTDB lineage: Bacteria > Bacteroidota > Bacteroidia > Flavobacteriales > Flavobacteriaceae > Bizionia. The sequence goes on from JAGPVI010000083.1 coordinate 11,788, forward strand.
AATCTTGAGCTCACTAATGTATGGGTTGTTGTGGCGTTACTAATAGGGTTAGTAATATTTAAAGTCATCGCTAGCGCATTAACTTTTGGCGCCGGTGGAGTAGGTGGTATTTTTGCACCTACGCTGTTTATGGGCGGGATAATGGGTAATTGTGTTGCTAAAATAGCAAACAACTGCGGACTCTTAAATTCGCCAATCTCAGAGAGTAACTTTACACTTGTTGGTATGGCAGGTTTACTTGCCGGAGTATTGCATGCTCCTTTAACGGCTATATTTTTAATTGCAGAACTTACTAGTGGATACGAGTTGTTTGTGCCTTTAATGCTTACCGCAGCAATTTCTTTTGGTATTACAAAAATATTTGCACCGCATTCTGTTTATGCGATGGAGCTTGGTAGAAAAGGGGAGCTAATCACGCATGATAAAGATCATGCTGTGCTTACCTTAATGGAAATAGATAAAGTAATAGAAACTAATTTTGTTACCATAACCACTAAAATGACACTTGGTGAAATTGTGCACGAAGCCGTAGTGAAATCAAACCGAAACATTTTTCCAGTAGTCGACGAAGACACAAAAGAGCTAAAAGGAATTATTTTACTAGACGATATACGTTCTATAATGTTCGACCAAACCCTTTATAACGATGTTTTTGCGAGCGAAGTAATGCAAAAACCACCAGAGATTATTAACTTTACTACCGATAAAATGACGAGCATTATGAAGAAATTTCAAGACAGTGGTGCTTGGAACCTTCCCGTTGTTCAAAACAATATATACATTGGCTTTATATCGAAATCCAAGCTATTAACCGCTTACAGACGCCAATTAATAAATTACACCAAATAATACTATGAAATATTTAATCCTAATCGTTTTTATTCTCTGCATTACCAGTATTATTCTAGGATACAATCTAGATGTTAGTTATAAAGAAAAACTTATTGGCGGAGGCGTATTAGGGTTGTTTTTTGTGTTTATCCCCCTGTTTTCTTACCACAGATGGAAAGGAAGAGATATCAAGGAGTATATGATTACGAAAGAAAATTTAGATAAAATGCGCGATAAAGAAGCGCGTAAATAATAATTAGGGCATTCTTTTTCTAAAAATAAAAAGTCGCGCTTTCCGCTGTATCTTTTTTACGAAAAAGTAAAAAAGGATGCCGCATCAATCGCTAATGCGGGGCTATTAATTGAGATTTCTCTTCTCGACAAAAAAACGTGTCATTAAAGCCGAAGCTTCTTCCGCAAGAACTCCTCCCTCAATTTTAGTTTTAGGGTGTAACTTTGTGTTTAATTTAATGCAACCGCGTTGCGCATCACTAGCGCCGTATACAATATTAGAGATCTGACTCCAATATAACGCACCAGCACACATCTGGCAAGGCTCTAGTGTCACATATAGCGTGCAATTGTGTAAATACTTTCCGCCTAAAAAATGAGACGCTGCTGTAATCGCTTGCATCTCTGCGTGAGCTGTGACATCAGTAAGTAGCTCTGTAAGGTTGTGGGCGCGAGCAATAATCTTATCATCTATAACAATAATAGCGCCAACAGGTATTTCGCCTTTTTCGAAAGCAGCTTCAGCTTCAGCCAATGCTTTTTTCATAAAATAGGTTGGGTTAAAAGGGTTTTCCATAAGTGTAAAAATAAAAAAAGACAGCTAATTTCTTAGCTGTCTTTTGTATAATATTAACGCAATTATTAGTTCTTAATAATCTTGTTGTTTATGTTAACGTTATTTCCTGTAATATTAAGAATATACATTCCAGATTGTAAATTGCTAATGTTTAATTCTGCTTCGTTTAGTAACGCTGCTTTTTTAGACAATACAACTCTTCCGTTAATGTCAATTAAGTTAATAGTTACATCTCCTAAATTCTTTTTAGTTTTAATATACACTACATTATCTGCCGGGTTAGGGTAGATTGAGAATGCACTTTCTTTAGAAAACTCATCAACACTTAACGTTGTACAATTTGCTAAACTAGGGTCATTAGCCGGTGGCATAGTAAAATCTGATACTTGATCGTTTATATCAAAGGCTCCTCCCTGAGACGCGTTAACACCTACTCCTCTAGCAGCAAAAACTTCCCAAATTAAACATTGGTCTTCACCTCCTGTAATAGCGATATCTGCAGCAAGTAAAGCATCTCTACCTTGAACAAAACCAACACCACAAGGTTGTAACTTTAAACCGTCAATTACTAACTGCATTGCTTTGTTATTACCTCCAGTTCCATTGTACATATCTGTGTCGAAACCATATTTCTCAATATATTTCCATGATAGATCCCAAAGCATAGTTCCCCATAAGAATCCAATATTGTGAGTAATGTCGTTCCAGTTAACTGGGTTTCCATTACCATCAACTCCTAATTGAGTATTGTCGTTAGTTGCTTCGTAAGTAAAATCGTTGATCGCTAAATCAGTACTGTACTTAGCTGGTCTAATTCCCGGGCCATTTACACCTTGGCTACTAGAGTATGTTGCAATACCTCTACCCATTCCTGGAGTATCTGTTGGTTTCATTGTAATCATTAAAGCGAACCAATCAGACCATCCTTCACCCATTTGTTCTCTATTATTTAAACAGTTTGGGCTAAATGCACCTCCTGTTAATCTTGATGTAATACCATGACCATATTCATGAGCGACAATACTATTATCTAAACTTCCGTCTTTTTGGTAAGCTGGGCTTTCTACAATAGTACCATTAATAACTGCCCCATTCTGTAGAGCGTTTATTAATTGTATTCCATCATTGTAACTAATAGATATAGAAGGAATTGTAAAAGGTGGGTTTGTTACACCATACATATTTATATAGGTCGCGTAGTTAGGGTCGTTTGTTGGGTTATTGTGATT
>JAGPVI010000024.1 GCA_018067115.1 Bizionia sp.
TGCCCTTTATATGCCCAGTGGCTATTGGCATTATATTACATACGATAATGGTGGGTTTTCTATAACACTACGCGCTTTTCCAAGACAATTTAAACAGTTTACAGAATTTGTAACCAATATCGTTTTTATGCGCACTTTCGAGAACCTTATGCGTAGAGTCGTTGGGCAATCGTGGGTAGATTATAAAGAAGAGAGAATGGTGCAACGGGTTAATAAAAAGTATAAAAAATCCTATAATAATGGGTAAGTTACAATCGTTTTTCCGTTTTATAATAGTCACCATTTCACTATGTGTTTTAGCCTCTTGTGGCATTAATAAATCCATTAATAACCGACCAAATATTTCCAAATACGAAACAGCTATTCCTAAAAAACAAAGTGTAAACGATTCTACTTTTTTTGCAGGAAATAATTTTTTAACCAAAAACAAACAAGGCCTTTGGGAATTGTATGTTGAAGGAAATCCGTTAGAAATAGGATTAATCACTGGTCTTTTATCAGACAGTTTAATGTATAAACAAGAAGCTGTTTTTTTTAATAAAATAAGAGAATTAGTCCCTTCGGAAGGCAAACAGAAATTTTTACGTAAGTTTTTATCGTGGTACAATCGTAAAATGTACAAACATATTCCTGAAGAATACAAAACCGAAATTTACGGTGTTTCGCAATATGCTTCTCCCGATTTTAATGCCATCGCTCCGCCGTATTTAAGAGCACTCTATTTGCACGGCGCCCACGATATTGGGCACGCTCTCCAAGATTTAGCTTTGGTGGGTTGCACCTCGTTTGCCGCGTGGAATGAAAAAACAGAAGATGGCAACCTACTTATTGGTCGTAATTTCGATTTCTATGCTGGTGATGAGTTTGCCGAAAATAAAATAATTGCCTTTGTAAACCCTAGTTCTGGTTATCCATTTATGTCGGTAACCTGGGGCGGAATGATGGGTGTGGTTTCTGGAATGAACACCCAAGGATTAACGGTAACTATTAACGCAGGAAAATCTAAAATTCCTTTGGTCGCTAAAACACCAATTTCTATAGTTACACGAGAAATTTTGCAATATGCGTCCACCATCGACGAAGCTATTTCCATCGCCAAATCAAGAGAGGTTTTTGTGTCAGAATCAATTATGGTGGGAAGCGCCAAAGATAATCGAGCCATTTTAATTGAAGTCTCTCCTAAGGAATTTGGTGTTTACGACGTTGAAAACAACAATCAATTAATCTGTTCAAATCATTTTCAAAGTAGCGCCTATGCATCAGATAATAGGAATTTAAAAACTATAGAAGAAAGTCATTCTGCTTACAGATATGATAGAATGGAAACACTTCTTAATCAATCTAAGACTCTCAATCCTACCCAAGGCGTTTCGATTTTAAGGAATAAAAATGGACACAATAATCAAGCTATCGGGTATGGAAATGAAAAAGCTTTGAATCAATTATTAGCGCACCACAGTATAGTATTTCAGCCTGAAGATTTAAAAGTTTGGATCTCTTCAAATCCATATCAATTGGGAGAATTTGTCGCTTACGATTTAAACACCGTATTTTATAATCGCGATAACAATCCTTCAACACAATCACTTCAAAATACACCATTAAATATTCCAGAAGACCCTTTTTTAAACACTAAAGCTTACGTAGATTATGAGGCGTATCGCGTGTTAGGACGCAAAATAGAATATGCTATCGCTAACAACCAGAAGCTCGATAACACTGTTTTAAAAACTGTTATCGAATTAAACCCTAACTACTGGAAACCGTATGCGTTAATTGGAGATTATTATTATAAAAACAAAGCATATAAAGCAGCTGTAATAGCATACAACAGTGCCAAAACTAAAGAAATACCAACGCTTTTAGATGTCGATCACATTGCAAAATATCTAAAAAAAGCCACTCGAAAATCGAACAAATGATTCCTAATATTGAAATAGCACCATTAAGTGAAATTAAATCTTTTCAAGAAGAAAAGCTTAGAGAATTACTGGTGTATTTAAACGAAAAATCGCCGTACTACCACAACCTATTTAAAACAAAAAATATTGCGATAGATAGTATACAGACACTCGAAGATTTAGCCGCTTTACCGTTAACAACAAAGGAAAATTTACAGCAACACAACGACGCTTTTTTATGTGTGCCAAAGGATGCTATCATCGATTATGTAACAACTTCGGGCACACTTGGCGACCCTGTTACATTTGCTTTAACAGACAACGACTTAGAACGCTTAGCATATAATGAGGCCATTTCGTTTGCTTGTGTTGGCGTTAAAAAAGAAGACATTTTACAACTTACGACCACTATAGACCGTCGTTTTATGGCTGGTTTAGCGTATTTTCTTGGCGCTAGAAAATTAGGCGCAGGAATAATTCGTGTGGGTGCCGGAATCCCTGAGTTGCAATGGGATTCGATTATAAAATTTAAACCCACCTACTTAATCGCGGTACCCTCGTTTTTATTAAAACTGATTGAATACGCCACTGTAAACGGCATTGATTTAAAAAAATCTGGGATTAAAGGAGCTATTTGTATTGGTGAACCCTTAAGAAATCAAGACTTTTCATTGAATGCTCTATCTAAAAAAATTAAAGCCAACTGGGATATCGAATTATATTCTACTTATGCTTCAACCGAAATGAGCACGGCATTTTCAGATTGTGAAATGCAGAATGGCGGTCACCATCACCCAGAACTTATTATCACAGAAATTTTAGATGATAATAATATGCCTGTAAAAGACGGAGAAGTTGGTGAGTTAATCATTACGACTTTGGGTATTGAAGCGATGCCTCTGTTACGTTTTAAAACTGGAGATATGGTAATTGCGCATACAGAACCGTGTGGCTGTGGTAGAAACACAATGCGCCTAGGTCCTGTTGTTGGTCGTAAAAAGCAAATGATTAAATACAAAGGCACAACCTTATACCCTCCGGCATTACATAATATTTTAAATGAATTTAGCGCGGTCGAGAATTTTGTTATCGAGTTATCTCATAATAGTATTGGTACCGACGAAATTTGCATAAAAATAGGAACAAACACGCCTACTGATGCGTTACTAAAAAGTATAAAAGATCATTTTAGAGCCAAATTAAGAGTATCGCCAACTATAGATTATCTAGATATTGAAGATATCCGCACACTGCAGTTTCCTAAACTTAGCAGAAAACCGGTTATAATTATTGATAAAAGACCTTAAATTTATTTTAATTCTTTAAGTACTAAAACTGGTAAATTTGTAGAGTGAAAATCTTTTTTTAAGATCACGTTCTTTTCCCAAAGCTTATTAAAAAACCCGCGCTTACGTCTTACTACGCAAAGCATATCGGGATCGTTTTCTTTATAATGTTCTAAAACACCTTGAAATGTTGTGCCGTTTTCAGATTCTATTACGGTGTTTACCAAGTCTTTTAAATCGGTATTAATATCAAAATCTCCAGGGTTGTAAAATGGTGTTTTAACAAGTAATAAAGTCACTGTTGCTTTAAAATCTTCTTTAATTTTCTTTAAAGGTCCTAAAGCGTCTCCTTTTTTAATAATAGCCGATTTTAACGCAAATAAAATAGTGTGAATTGGCAAGAACTTGTAACCTTCAGGAACAATTAAAGCTGGGATTTTTGTTTGTTTTATTATTTTTCCTGAGGTTTTCCCTAAGAATACTTCATTTTTAGTCGAGCTAATTCTAGGCTCTAAAACAATTAAATCAATATCTAGAGAAGCGCTAACTACTTCTAGAGTTTCTATAAGAGTTCCTTTAAATGTTTTTGCGACAATATCTACCCCTTTCGTATCAACTTTAGAGATATGTTCTTTTAAAAACAGTAAACTTTCACGCTCTAAAATATCGTCAATTTTTATCATAGCCCCCGCTTTCGAGTAAATGTCATAAATTTGAACCACGTAAAGTCTTGCTTGGGTTGCTCGCGCAAAATCTACGGCGTATTGTAAATGAGATATTGCATTTTTCGAGGACCCTACAGGAACTAAGATATTTTTCATAACTATTAATATAACGATTTCGAGAACAAAAATACAGATAATTATCCTAAAAATTTCACACCTTTGCACTACTCTTAAAATATAAAATAGTGTCTGTAGATATTAGTATAAAAACTATTAACCGATTAGCGATTCCGGCCTTAATAGCAGGGGTTTCCGAGCCTATTTTGTCGTTAACCGATGCGGCAATTGTAGGTAACGTGGATCTAAATGCGACCGAGTCTCTGGCTGCTGTGGGTATCGTAACCACGTTTTTATCTATGCTTATTTGGGTCTTTGGACAAACCCGTAGTGCCATTTCATCTATTGTATCTCAATATCTGGGGGCCAATAAACTAGACCAAGTAAAAAATTTACCGGCACAAGCCATTGTTATTATTACATCCTTAAGTCTTCTAATAATTTTAGCCACTTTTCCTTTCGCTCGCTCTATTTTCAAACTCTATAATGCGACAGGAATAATTTTAGATTATACAGAAGTATATTATAAAATTAGAGTCTTTGGATTTCCGTTTACCCTCTTTACAATTGCCGTTTTCGGGGCTTTTCGGGGCTTGCAAAACACTTATTACCCAATGATTATTGCTGTTATTGGGGCTACAACAAACATTTTTTTAGACCTCGCTTTAGTGTACGGTATTCCGGGTTACATTCCCGCAATGCATATAGAGGGCGCGGCTTACGCCAGTGTAATCGCACAAGGACTAATGGCAGTTCTATCGGCGATATTACTTCTTAAAAAAACACCAATACCATTACGTTTCACCTTGCCTTTTAATCACGAAATTGGTCGGTTTTTAAACATGATTGGCAACCTCGTGATTAGAACAGTGGCCTTAAATGTCACTCTTTATTTCGCAACAACATATGCTACTGGCTACGGCCCAGAATATATTGCAGCCTACACTATCGCAATAAACTTATGGTTTTTTGGAGCCTTCGTTATCGATGGTTATGCTAGTGCAGGAAACATTCTATCTGGTAAACTTTACGGTGCTAATGCCTTCAACAAACTAATTGCGTTAAGTAATACTTTAATTAAATACGGTATTGTTTTGGGTGTAATTCTTGCCGTTTTAGGGGGTCTTTTTTATTATAAAATTGGTGAGATTTTTACGGATTCGCCAGAAGTTCTAAACCAGTTTTATTCGGTGTTTTGGATCGTTTTAGCCATGCAACCTTTGTGCGCACTTGCCTTTATTTTCGATGGGATGTTTAAAGGCCTCGGAAAAATGAAATCTCTTAGAAATCTATTATTAATTTCTACGTTCGCTATATTCATTCCAATTTTATTACTTTTAGACTATTATAATTTTAAACTACAAGGTATTTTTATTGCCTTAATTTTTTGGATTATTGCCCGTGGCGTACCACTAATAATTCTCTTTAGAAAAGAATTTTTACAACGCGCATAAAAACTCAACACTAACAACAAAACACATATACAATGGATTTTTTTAAATTTTTAGGAGGTAACGGTATTTTTCTACTCTTAGGCTTAGCACTAATAATTATTTATATCGTAAACAGAAACCGCAACAAGCGCTAAACCACAAACCCACATCAAAATTAGTTAATACCATTTATAGGCAACTCGCTTTTGTAAAATTGGTATCTTTGCAACGAAAAACTAGGACTTCATGAGTAATATTCGAATTACAAAGCTATTCTCTTTCGAAACTGGTCACGCCCTTTATGGTTACGACGGAAAATGCAAAAACGTACACGGTCACAGCTACAAGCTATCTGTAACAGTAATAGGCAAACCCATTAGCGACAGTAGTAATGTAAAGTTTGGAATGGTAATAGACTTTGGTGATTTAAAAAAAATCGTAAAAGAAGAAATCGTAGACGTATTCGACCACGCCACTGTTTTTAATAAAAACACGCCTCACGTTGAGCTTGCTAAAGAATTACAACAAAGAGACCACAGTGTTTTACTGGTAGATTACCAACCAACAAGCGAAATGATGGTGATTGACTTTGCAGAAAAAATAAAACAACGCTTGCCAGAAAACATACAATTACACGCGTTAAAATTACAAGAAACCGATTCGTCTTATGCGGAGTGGTACGCCTCAGATAATTAATAATTTGGGCGTTACCTTGCAGGTCAGGCTTTCAGCAGTCGCTTCCCGAGAAACTATCGGGAGAGCTCCAACAAAGCTTCAATCCCTAACGCGAACCCATTACTCCTATTAACTATGCATATTCCAGAAGGTAAAAAAATATACTTCGCCTCCGATAATCATTTGGGAGCGCCAACCAAAGAAGCCTCTTCCATTAGAGAAAAGAAATTTGTGGCGTGGTTAGATGAGATTAAGGGAGATGCGGCAGCGATTTTTTTACTAGGCGATTTATTCGATTTCTGGGCAGAATATAAAACGGTAATTCCAAAAGGGTTTACAAGAACACTCGGTAAACTAGCCGAAATTACCGACTCCGGGATCCCTATCTATTTCTTTGTTGGCAACCACGACCTATGGATGGATGGCTATTTCGAAGAAGAATTAAACATACCGGTGTACCACAAACCAAAAGAATTTACTTTTAATGGCAAAACGTTCCTTATTGGTCACGGTGATGGTTTAGGCCCTGGCGACAAAGGCTACAAACGGATGAAAAAGGTGTTTACAAACCCCGTTTCAAAATGGATGTTTCGCTGGTTACACCCAGATATTGGGGTGCGTTTAGCACAATATTTATCGGTGAAAAACAAACTCATTTCTGGAGATGACGATGCTACATTTCTAGGTGAAGAAAACGAATGGCTCGTACAATATTGCAAACGTAAATTAGAAACTAAACACTATAACTACTTTGTGTTTGGCCACCGCCATTTAGCATTAGAAATAAACCTCAGCGAGAATTCTAAGTACGTAAATTTAGGCGATTGGATTATCTATTACACCTATGGTGTTTTCGATGGTAAAACACTGGAGCTTAAAACTTACTAGCAACTAGAATGCTTCAGAGGTTGCTGTGCCTACATTAAATAATGATTAAATAAAAAGGCTATCCTTTTCAGCTAAAAAATCACTTTCTGTTTTTTAATCTTCCTTATTATGTTGTTCTAAATCTTCAGTTAAATCGAGCTTTCGAAACGATGGCAACGCCAACCCTGTACCTATAACGGTAATTAGTGTCATTGTACCTCCAAAAACAACTGCCGTAACTGTTCCCATAAGCTTTGCAGTCACACCACTTTCAAAAGCTCCTAATTCGTTCGAAGAGCCCACAAACATAGAATTTACCGACGCCACTCGACCACGCATATTATCGGGTGTTTTTAATTGTAAAATGGTTTGTCTAATCACCATAGAAACCCCATCGGTAATACCGCTAAAAAACAAAGCCACTACCGATATCCAAAATACAGACGACAGTCCGAAAACGATAATAGACACCCCAAAACCAAAAATAGCAGCTAATAATTTCAGTCCCGCATTTTTACTTAATGGCACATAGGCAGAAAAAATCATAGTTAAAAAGGCACCCACGGCCGGAGCTGCTCGTAGTACACCAAACCCTTCGGGTCCTACTTCTAAAATATCTTGGGCATATATAGGTAATAATGCTACGGCACCACCAAAAAGAACAGCAAACATATCTAAAGTTAAAGCCCCTAAAACCGCCTTTGTTTTAAAAACAAAAGACAATCCTGCTCTTAAACTTTGCATGACCGGCTCGCCTATATTAGGATTTAAAATAGGTTTTTTAGTTATTTGAAATACCCCAACAAACGCGAGCAATGCAAAAGCTATAATTAAACACATAGACCAATGCACACCAATTAAATGAATGGAAAAACCAGCTAATGCGGGCCCTAAAACAGCTGCCATTTGCCACGTCGAACTGCTCCACGTTGCCGCATTAGGATATATTTTTTTTGGAACTATCAATGCCAAAAGGGAAAAAATTGTTGGACCAATAAACGCACGCACAAAGCCACCGCAAAACACTAAAAAATAAATACTGTATAATACGGTTTGTTCTTTCCAGTCGTTTATTATTGTGGGCCAGGTTAATAAAAAGAGACCAAAGCTAATCACCGAAAACCCAAGAATACATTTTATGAGTAAAGTACGTTTTTCCTTTTGGTCGACGATATGCCCTGCAAAAAGAGCCATAGAAACAGCTGGAATAACTTCCATTAGCCCAATAATACCCAGCGATAATGGATTTTTTGTTAAACTATATACTTGCCACTCGATCACTATAAATTGCATAGACCATGCAAAAACTAAGGCAAACCTAACCAGTAGAAATATGTTGAACTCTTTATAACGTAAGGCTGCGTAAGGATCGTTTTTTGCCATATTGCTTTTATAAAGACTTCAAAAATACAATAAGTTATTCTGTGGAATTGAGATAACACAAAAATATCACGCTTTAATATCTTGTAATCGCAGTTGTAGAGATACATTTCCTTGCCAATGATTTTCGTCAATAACATAGGCCGCTTTAAACGGTTGGTTGCTTTTAACCAAGTCTATTTTTTCTCCAAGACCAAAACCTATGCAAACCAGTTGCGGACTTTCATCTTGTTTAACCGTAATCCGTAAATGGGTCTTGTCTTCTCCCACACATTTTCCGTAGCCTGTATCTTTTAAATAATCAGACATAAAAACAGGAGACATATTTCCAGGTCCAAAAGGTGCAAACTGACTTAATATTCGATAAAATTTGGGCGTGATATCATTTAAATTAATTTCGGTATCTACAATTATTTCTGGCGTTAATAATCGCCTATCGATAGTCTTAGAAACCACCTCTTCAAATTTTTGCTTAAACGCGTCGTAATTTTTCTCCTCTAATGTTAAACCTGCAGCATATTTATGTCCTCCAAATTGTTCTATAAATTCCGAGCATGCTTCGAGCGCATTGTACACATCAAATCCTTTTACCGATCGTGCTGAAGCCGCCAATTTATCTCCGCTTTTAGTAAATACTAAAGTTGGGCGATAATAGGTTTCTATTAATCTAGAGGCTACAATACCAATAACACCTTTATGCCAACTATCGCTGTAAACGACGGTTGTTATTCGATCTTCGTCTTTTAAATCTTTAATTTGCTGTAAGGCCTCTTGTGTAATTTGCTTATCTGTTTCTCTTCTATCTAAGTTAAACGCTTCAATTTCTGCAGCATAGTTTTCGGCTACGGCAACATCTTTTTCAGTTAATAAATTAACAGCATATTGACCGTGTTTCATACGTCCTGCAGCATTTATTCGCGGTGCGATAATAAACACAACATCGGTAATGGTTAACGTCTCTTTTTTTATCTGATTAATGATGGCTTTAAACCCCGCTCGTGGAGCGCCATTAATAACCTGTAACCCAAAATAAGCGAGCGTGCGATTTTCACCTACAATAGGAACAATATCTGCCCCAATGGCTGTCGCTACCAAATCTAAATACGGTATTAAATCTTCTATGGTTTGCCCTTTATTTGAGGCCAATGCTTGTATTAATTTAAACCCTACACCACAACCACAAAGCTCATCGAAAGGATAATTACAATCGTCTTGTTTAGGGTCTAAAACCGCTACAGCATCTGGTATTTTATCGCCTGGCCTGTGGTGATCACAGATAATAAAATCAATGTTCTTTTCTTTTGCATAGGCGACTTTATCAATGGCTTTTATACCGCAATCTAGTGCTATAATTAGCGAAAAATCATTATCATGAGCAAAATCTATTCCCTTAAAAGACACGCCGTAACCCTCGCCGTAGCGATCCGGAATATACGTTGCTACATTTGGGTAATCGCTAAGCAAATACGATGACATTAAAGATACAGCTGTGGTACCATCGACATCGTAATCGCCATACACCAAAATATTTTCGTTGTTTGCAATTGCCTGCTCAATACGCTGCACGGCCTTATCCATATCTTTCATTAAATACGGATCGTGTAAATCGCTTAATTGAGGTCTAAAGAAGTCTTTAGCTTGATCGAATGTTTCAATACCACGTTGAACTAAAAGCGACGCAATAACGGGCTCAACTTGCAAAGCAGTTTGCAAAGCAGTTACAGTCTCTTGATTTGGTTTTGGCTTTAGAGTCCAACGCATTACGAAATATAAGTTTTAAGAATTAAAAAAAATAAGAAGGTTTTAGTAAACTCTTTGTTTAAGAATTAACACCGTGTAAATGGATGTTGGTTTTTACAGTTGCAAACTTTCTAAACATTTCCATTACGCCACAGTATTTATCTACAGATAAAGCTACCGCCTTATTAATTTTTGATTCATTTAAATTAGCACCATAAAAATGATAGTTTACAGTTACAGTGTGATAATATTTAGGGTGCTCGCTCGTTAACTCGCCTTCTACTTCCATTTTAAAGGCATACTCGTCCACCTTCATTTTTTCTAAAACCGAAACCACGTCCAAGCCAGAGCAACCGGCTAAAGACGACAACATCATTGCTTTTGGAGACAGGCCAAAGCGCTCTGTGCTTCCTTCAACATCTGTGTCCATTACTACTGTTTTACCACTTGGGTTATCCGATTCAAACTGCATTCCACCAATCCAATGCGTTGTAATTTTATTTATCATTTTTCTTGTGTTTTTTGTTCTGTTATTAATGGGCAATACCGTAAAAATACCACTTAAAACTGTAAAAGAATAGTCGATTTACGGCTTTAGTGGCTTCTTTAAACCAAAATAGCGTGTATCTCACTTGTTTTTAGCCTATTCTATAAATTGCAACATATGTAATCGTTGCTTTAATTATATCAGTCCTCATTTCGTAACATATATTTTAAATCAATACTATAAGAAGGGTACGTAAAAATTAATCTTTTAAATTCTGAAACTGTCATTTTCTGAGCCATTGCCATTGTAAAAATGTTAATAGTTTCGTTGGCTTCAGCACTTAATAAATGCGCGCCTACAATGGTTTCTGTTCGTTTATTCACCAAAATTTTATAAGCATAAACCGAAGCGTTTTCCTTTTTAGAATTAAAACCATACGACAAATCTCCTTTATACACAGTAATATCTTTATAGCGAGTTATGGCATCAGCTTCTAATAAACCTACCGACGCAATATTAGGCTGTGTAAAAACTGTTGAAGGCACAACGGGAAACTGAAACGCTTTTACATTACCATCGGTAATATTCTTACCTACAATACTACCTTGCAAACCAGATAATGGTGTTAATGGCAATGAAGCATTAGACACATCTCCACAGGCATAAACACGCGCATTAGTTTTACTTTGAAGATGAGCATTCACTATAATTCCGGAGTCGTCATAATCTACATTAGCACTCTCAAGATTTAACATTCCTATTGAAGGCACGCGACCGGCTGTATTAAATACGTTTCGACTTTTATGAGTGTGTTTTTTTTCGTTTAACGTGTAATGGAGTCTTATATATTTATTCAGTTTTTCTATAGCAGTCACCTCAGCATTAAACACAAATACAACTCCTAGTTCTTCCATTTTAAGCTGTAACTTTTCGACTAAAAAAGGATCAAAATGGCTCAAGGCAGTACTATTATGATCGAAAATAGTGACTTTACATCCCAAAACAGCTAGCATTGTGGCAAATTCCATCCCGACATATCCCGACCCTATAAAACTTGCCGTTTTAGGAATAGCCTCCAAATCTAAAATAGCATCGCTAGTTTCAAGAAACTCATTACCAGGAATCGATAATTCTCGCGGAATATTTCCAGTAGCAATCACAAAATAATCTGCGGTAATACTTTTACCTTCCACCAAGATTTCTTTATCGCTAACAAACTCCGGAGATTGATGGTATAAATCGATATTTAAATCCTTAAGGTCTGTTTCTGTATTTTCGGGAACAGTATCTACGAATTGAGATTTGAAATCTTGAACGGCTTTCCAGTCTAATTCTGGTAATTTAGAGATCCCTAAACCTTTTAAGCGTTTTGAATACTCTAGCAAAGCTGAAAACTGAATCAGTACTTTTTTAGGATCGCAACCACGATTTGCACAAGTACCTCCAAATTCTCTATTGTCTGAAATAGCTACAGATAAGCCTTTTCTCACACAGGCTTTGGCTGCCGTTTGACCAGCGATTCCAGATCCAATTACAAATACATTATAGTGCTTAGGTTTCATTATTTCAGTTTTAAAAACATTAAGTTACTAAACTAAAATTAGCTTTCTATTAATGAAACATTAAAGTTTTAATTACGAATATTTAAAACATAAAGACTTTTATTTTTTGATGCTTTCTGCTACTTTCTCTTTAAGAATTGGTAAGACATCGGTTTCAAACCAAGGGTTTTTAGACAACCAAAATCTATTTCTTGGCGACGGATGTGGTAAGGGTAAATAATTAGGCAGATAATCGTTGAAATTAGCAACGGTTTCAGTGAGTGTTCTTTTAGCCTCTTTTTTTAGGTAATACTTTTGAGCATACAACCCTATTAGTAGCACCAACTCGATGTTTGGCATCTGTTCTATTAGTTTTTCGTGCCATTGCGGTGCACACTCGGGGCGCAGCGGCAAGTCTCCAGACTTTCCTTTTCCGGGATAACAAAATCCCATAGGAATGATGGCAAAGTTTTTGGTGTTGTAAAACACTTCATCAGTAACGTCTAACCATTTTCGCAACTGTTTCCCGCTAGGATCGTTCCACGGAACTCCAGATCTATGCACTTTAATTCCTGGCGCTTGCCCAATAATAACAATTTTAGATTTTTTATGAGCTGTCACTACAGGGCGTGCTCCCAATGGCAAATGTGCTTCACAAATAGTACAATCTTTAATATGATGAAGGAGCGTCTTCATTTTTTGTGTTTATTTACTTTTCCCTCCCACTACAATTACAATTTCACCTTTAGGCGGCTTGTTTGTATAATGTTCTAAAACCTCTTTTGCTGTGCCTCGAATGGTTTCTTCATACATTTTTGTTAGTTCTCGAGACACTGAAACCGGTCTGTCTTCACCAAAATATTCACAAAAATGGCCCAATGTTTTAATAAGTTTGTGTGGCGATTCGTAAAATATAATGGTTCGTGTTTCTTCGGCCAAAGTTAGTAATCGCGTTTGCCTTCCTTTTTTAACTGGCAAAAAGCCTTCAAAAACAAACTTATCATTTGGCAATCCGCTATTTACTAAAGCAGGAACGAAAGCGGTTGCACCGGGAAGACAATCGACTTCAATACCATTTTCTACACACGCTCTGGTAAGTAGAAACCCTGGATCTGAAATAGCTGGTGTTCCTGCATCGCTAATTAACGCTATCGTTTCACCACCTTTAATACGTTCTACAATGCGCTCTGTCGTTTTATGCTCGTTATGCATATGGTGACTTTGCATATGTGTTGTAATCTCGAAATGCTTTAATAGTTTTCCAGAGGTACGCGTGTCTTCGGCCAAAATGCAATCGGCAGCTTTTAAAACAGTTAAAGCTCTCAAGGTAATGTCTTCTAAATTTCCAATGGGAGTAGGAACGATATATAATTTACTCATATAAAAAGGCTATATTGAACATCAAATTTACAATCTTTTAATTAAGTTTGACGCAACCTTTTAGATTTTTAAGCATCTTTAAAGAACCTACCTAACCACCTACTTTATGTTTAAATTTACTTTTTGTTTTGTTTTCTTGTCGTTATTCGTCATACAAACTAATGCCCAATCTACCGATTTATCTATCGTTACTGAAGCACAGAACACTTCTGGAACACCTATTTCTCAAGCTTCTATTTATCAAGATTTTCAATATATAGTTACCATTATAAATTCTGGTGCTGCTGTTAATAATGCTGCATTTTCGCAAACGTTAAATGGGAACATAACGTATATAAACGCTGAAAGTTTTAATACTAACGGAGGAGCATCGGTAGTAAGTAATTTAAATTATTTCTCTGGAACACTTACAGGCACAATCGCCTCTTTGCCTTCAAACTCTAGTGTACAGATTAAAGTTTCGGTAAAAGCTCCAACAGATCCTGGAGGGATAGCCTCGAATGCCGTTGTTTCTCCGCCCGATGGGACTACAGATAATAACACCTCGAATAACACATCTATAATTTCTATAGACATCACCGATTTACCTATAGACTTTACAGTGACACAATCTCAAATAGCGCCACCGGAAAACACAGGGATTTCAGCTTGGAATGACACCGTTACCTACACCTTTACAATTACCAACAATAGTAGTATTGCTTTTCCGTTAGAAAGTTTTTCTAGCGAACTACAATTAGCCTCGCAATTATCTTTCGGCTCTCCAAACGTGCAACTCCAATCGCTGATTTGTATTGGTGCCACCAACGGAACACTTTGCCCAACTATTCCAAGTGTAGACCCGTCGATAATTAATTTAATGGGGAGTCATACTTTTATAAATATGACTACACCTATAGAGTTTACTGTAGGTGGATCGTTAACCTTTGAGGTGATTTACAAATTTTTAGATCCTAATTGCGGTATGAATATGCAACCCCTAGCGGTAGAGAGCACTTCGACCATAACTATAAATCACGCCAACGAATCTCCAAATACCTCCAATAGTGTTTTAACGCCATTATTAGAGTCTACTTTATGCCCTGTTGCAGATGTTTGCATAGAAACCATACAGTTAAATCCCGACCCGAACTCACTACTAGAGTGGGAGGAGTTAATCACTTTAGAAACCACACTGTGTAATAACGGACCTCTAGAGGCTCCTGTAAAAGCATTTCTTCAGAATATATCATCAAACATTAATTGGTCAATTACTTCCGTTACCTGCGATATCACCACAGGATCGGTTTTATGTTCCGATTTCACGATTAATATTTCAAGCCAATTTTGGGAAACTAACGTTTTTAATTTGCCCGCAAATAGCACAGTAACCTTTACTACTATTGTGAGTTTCTTAGAGCCTAATTCGTGTGTTATATCTCCGTCAAATAATTCGGAAGGTCATATTAGAAGTGCTATAAATATAGTATCGAATGAAATAACTGATAGTAATTTGGATAATAATTATGAAAGTGACTACGTCATTCTTCCAGGAATTGATGCTTGCGAGCCAGAAGATTTTATTGACTTAGCCATTACAAAAACACAAATAAGCCCAGCATTACCTCAAGGTGAAGATGCGCTAAACACCACAGGATGGGGACCTATAACGTATACTATTACAGCCTTTAACACGAGTATTGAAGATGCTCCTGTATCTATAAAAGATTTTATGCCGCAAGGAGCGAACACTTTAGCCTCGGCGTCGTTACTTTCTGTAGATTGTATTGCGACTACAGGAAATGCCTCGTGTATTACAGTTACTAATGCGAATATTAATGTTCTTTTAGATGGCGAACCAGAAGATGGAATTGAAGATGTGTTTTGGTCTATTAACGCAGAAGACAATTATATATTACCAGCTCAAAGCTCGGTTACTTTTAGTGTGGTTGTTCATTGGGAGCCAGAATGCTCCAATAACGCCATCGCAGTAACAAATGCCGCTTCTATTGCTAATGTAAATGCAGAACCCGACAATAACATGTCTAATAATTTCGCTAGTGCAACCACCTATTTCGCACCTTGTGTGGATTTAATTGTTCAAACTTATCCGCAATTCACTACCGTTGGTGTAAACCAAAACTTTAATTGGATTGTAGATATTACCACTAGCAGCACAAGTTCTAGCGCTATTAATATTGATTTTTCAAGTGTACTTGGTACAGAGTTTACAATAACCGGTACACCAACCTGTACCATTACAAGTGGAAATGCCACTTGTACTCAAAATATAACTGTGAATGGCACGACGGTTAGCGGTCTCATATCGAGTATGGACACGGGATCGACGATTCAACTTATAATACCAACCCAAGCCCCTAGTTTTGGAGGTGCATTTACAAACATCGCAGAAGCCACTCCAAACCCAAGCGATAATGAAGAATTGACGCCAGAAACAAATATTTCTATTAGCAATATTCAGGTTATTGCACCAACAGTAACAAAGGCTTTTATACCAGATAATATTATTGTTGGCGAGCAAAGTGTTTTAGAATTTACTGTCACTAATATTTCTGGAAACCCTGCTCAAAATGCTATTTCATTCACTGATAGTTTACCAAATGGCGTTGTAATTAACGGTATTGCAAATTGGATTGAAGATAATGGGTGTACGGCAACATTTTCTGTAAACTCGGAAGAAACAGCCTTTACTGTAACTAATTTAACGTTCCCAGAAGGCGTATCGCATTGTACTTTTGCTATTCCTGTGACCTCACAGACCCCTGGAATTTATTTAAATAATAGTGCTAATTTCTCTAATCAGAACAACATCGATTCCTCGCAAGCTAGTGCAACTTTAACTGTTATTGAAGACCCTACAGATGTTGATATTGAGATCTCAAAATCGGTAACCCCAACTGAAGCTTCTATAGGAGACACAGTAGTATTTACAATTACAGTTGCTAATTTAGGAACTACAGCGGCACATTCTATTTCCGTATTAGAAGAACTGCCGGAAGGCTATAGTTATAATTCGCATACCACAACTAACGGTATTTATAGTATAGAAAATTCACTTTGGCTTATAGAAACTTTAAATGCCAATAGCACAGAAACATTAACGGTATACGCCACGGTAATATCCTCCATTAACCTTTTAAACACAGCTGTTTTGGTTGGTGTTGATGAAACCGAACATAACGATGAGAATAATGAAGATTCGGCGGCTGTTTTGGTAGATGATTGTTTAAGTATTTCGCAAGGGTTTTCTCCTAATACCGACCAGCGAAACGACACCTTTACAATAAAGTGTATTGAAGATTACACCAACAATACAC